>JAAYRO010000092.1 GCA_012518735.1 Bacillota bacterium | reverse complement strand
TTTTCACTTGTCATTCCTCCGTGTATTTGTTGTACTTACCTTATCAAGTTGAAACCAACCAACGCCGCCACAATCAGCTTATCCTACCACCCCCCTTGATAGACAACAATAACTGTATGTCCACCTATTTTATGCCCCGATATACGAAGGCGTCCAGAATCTTCCTGCTCATCAGCAAGTAAACGATGATAACAGGGATCACCAAAATGACATTACCAGCCATAATCAACTCCCAGTTTAGAGAGCCTTCAATATTTCTCAACATGGCTACTGCGATTGGTAAAGGACGAACCTCTGCTGTATCTGTCATGACCAGCGGCCAGAAGTAAGCATTCCAGTGACCAATAAAACTAAACAACGCAATTGTGACCATAGCAGGTTTTGACATCGGCAACATAATCTGGAGCATTATTCTTAGTTCGCTGGCACCATCCAACCTTGCAGATTCAACTATCTCCTCAGGTACCTGCATGAAGGATTGCCTCAGCAAAAATATACTAAATGCACTGGCTCCATGGGGTAAAATTTGTGGAAGTAATGTCCTTAAGAGACCCCACTTGGCCATCAACAGATAAACTGAAATAAACGTCACATTTGCTGGAATCATAAAGGCCAGTAATACAACAGCAAACAGAAGCTCTTTAAACTTAAAGTCGAACTTAGCAAAGCCGTATGCAGCTGGAATGGTAATTGCCATCTGGAGTACGATGATCCCCAAAGTCACAATAATACTGTTTCTGGCATACACCCCAAATGGTGCCGAATTCCACACCGTCTTGTAGTTCGACCAGATGAATTCCTTGGGCCACAGCGTTGGTGGAAACACTATTGTTTCGCTGAAAGTTTTGAACGATGTGATTACCATCCAATAAAACGGAAAGATAAAGATAGTGATAACCACAAGTTTTAACAAAGTATTGAGACCGCGAGTTATATGTGTAGAGATTTTCAAGTCAATGCCTCTCTTTCTTAGACATAGTCCCTAGTACACCTTATTGATAATGAACCTTCTTAGATAAGGCTCGGAAGTATACTATTGTCAGCAAGGCCAAAATTACTAACAAGACTGTTCCTGCTGCTGATGCGTAACCGATTTTCATGTAGGAAAAAGCATATTGATAAATATAATAAGCAAGAACATTAGTGGAACCAGCTGGACCTCCATTGGTCATGATGTTGATTGTGTCAAATACCTTAAACGAACTGATAGTAATCACAATCAGCAGAAAGAACAGCTGTGGAGAAAGCATTGGCAAAGTAATTCTTGTAAATGTCTTTGTCTTACCAGCCCCATCCAAGGCAGCCGCTTCATAGAGTTCGGTGGGAATGCTCTGTAAAGACGCTAGTACAACAAGAGTGTAGTAGCCAATTGATTTCCAGAACGAAACAATTATTATGGAGAACAATGCTGTCTCTGATCGTTCTAGCCACATCAAAGGCTTCAGCCCTAAAAACCGAAGTATTGTGTTTAGAACACCCACGTTAGGCTCCATCAGCCACTGCCATACCATTGCTACTGAAACAAGGGAAATAATGTGAGGTGTAAACATAGCCGTCTGGGTTATAAAGTTCAGCTTGCTGTTTCCCTTAAGCCACACTGCAAAAAGAGTAGAACCGACTAACAACAGAACTACCATGGCTATTGTATAGATCACTGTGTTCCCCATGGCTTGAATGAAATCAGGCTTAGAAAAAAGGATCTTGTAGTTTCTTATCCCAACATAACGCTTGACAGGACTAATCATATTCCAATCTGTAAAACTCAGATAGATCAGATTAATAATGGGATATACAACAAATGTACATAGAAACACCATCGCAGGTGCCACAAGTAAATACGGTAACAGTTTCCGATAATTGAAACGCTTTCTCCGTGATTCTTGAGCCCCTACAGCATTCCCATTCTGGCTCTTTGTAAACTGAATCATTGACAGATCCCCCTAACCATTGCTGCATTTCCTTTCCCAGGAGGACCGTCTCCTACAAATTGGGTCATTGGGGTTAGCTCCTCCCTCTTATAATCGCTATATTTGCTTTGCATGCTCCAATAGATAAGCCTCCGCTTCGTCACACCACAATCCATTATTTCTATCAACAATCTCAGCTAACACTCGAAACAGTTCATTGTCCTCGCCGAGCTTCGCGAAATCATCAATTGCGGTCATGGGCATCCGGATCCCTGAATAACACAGCTTCTTTAGTCCATCAGGATTTGCCATACCAAAAACTGCATTTGCAGCAGAATCTAGACCACCGATGTGAGTAATCATAGACGCAGGGTTTAATGTCCCGTCTTCAATTAAACGTATGGAATCTAAAGTATCTTGAGGAGACCCGCCACCGGTTCCGAGAATATGGATAGAGTCATAATGTACACGATAAAAATTCACTGCAGCTGAAAACTCCCGATCAGTGGGACCTGCAAAGAAATTAATACAGCAATCGCGACCAGCAACTGCATCGGCGATCTCAACAACACTTCTGTTTGGTATCATCACAAAAATGTCGTCAAACCCACCTTCTGAAATCTCCTTCAGGTAATCAACCTGATTGCTTACCTTGGAAACATCCACATATACTAACTCGATACCCTTTTTCTCAGCATCCTCTGGTTTGAAAATTCGAGCTGCTCGTTTCAGCCGTTCTCCATTCAAGTCGGTTACAACAACCATAGACGGACTTGTGCAGTTAAGAGCAATGTCGATGGCTCCTAAACCCATTGGACCAGCGCCGCCTAAAATCGCTATCTTGCTGCCTTCCTTAACACCCTGAACTTGTTCATATGTACCTTGAGTAATATGATACATTCCCTTAAAGGCTCTAAGAATGCAGCTAATTGGTTCCACCAAAGACCCCTTAAAAAAGCTCCCTGTATATGGTAGGATACAGTTCCGTTCAATTACGACACTAGGAACAATTCCGTAAGTCATGTTGCCGCCAAAATAAGGGAAGGAATAGCCTATGGAATAGTCATTATCAGGCAAGTTAAGAGCCGGTTGAATAACAGCCCTCTGGCCGCTCTTCCATGTTTCTTTGAGTTTCGAACCTACTTCAACGATCTCGCCACACATTTCATGTCCAACAACAATAGGGTTATCTGCCACATCTTTAGGAACTCTCTTATGCCTCGTACCCTGCACCACTGCCTTATAGGTAGATAAACAGACTGAATCGGACACTACTCGCATTAGTATCTCGTTATCACCGAGGGTCGGAAGATCAAATTCCTCTAACCGTAAGTCATTCTCACCATAGAGTCGAACAGCAGTCGTTTTCAAATTACCTCAACCTCTTTCTCTTTTATCTCTTCAACAAGTTCTTGGTCTATGTCATCATCCACTATAACTGCATCAATATCGTCTAGACTTGCAAAGGTGTATGTCTTAACTCTTCCGATTTTGCTGGAGTCCATGAGCAAAACAACTTTAGCCGCCCTTTTCATAGCTGCTCTTTTTAGTTCACAATCATCAAATAGGCCTGTTGTAAACCCAGCTTTCATCGTAAAGCCAGTAACCCCCAGAAAAGCTATGTCAAAGTTTACGTTTTCCAACTGCCTCATTGCATGTGATCCGAATGTGCTCAGACTAATTTTATTTAATTCACCACCCACCAGCTCAATGGTAGACTCCTTCAGTCTCGCAAGCTCTAACGCACATGTCAGACCACTAGTGAAAATCCGCAAATTACTATCGGGCATTATCCTAGCAAGAGCCGTTGTGGTTGTTCCAGAGTCGATAAATACGGATGTGTTTGGTTCCAATAACGTAAGTGCTTTCTCGGCTATGAAAGACTTTTGCTCCACGTTATGGAGCAGCCGTTTAGAGTACAATTCCTCCGTTAGGCCAACAATTGCCTCAATCGATTTTGCACCTCCATGTATTCTCACAATCTGACCATTTTGATCTAGATACTCTAAGTCTCGTCGAAGAGTCATCTCAGAGACATCTGGGAAGTGCTCCCGAAGCTGCATTATGCTGATCTCGCCTTCTGTACGGATCAACTCGGTAATCATCTTTCTCCTTTTTTTCATATCTTTAGACCTCCTCGCACCTTAGACCATCCCACAGACATTTTACATACCGATAAATCGTCGGGGTATTTGGGACAAGGCATAAGGATACTTCACCATTCATCAACCAATTCGAATGTTCGTTTTTAACATTTCTTGTGCGTTGTTACCATATTACACCGTGTTGTTAATTAAGTCAAGACCTTGTTTTCCCGAAAAACACATAAATAGCGCCGGATTTAAGACGATATTAGTAAAACAGTGCCCCTCAACCCATATTCGGTCAAAAACCCCCCAGTCTATTTGTTCGTTTTGAACATTCAACTGAATGGCCTGCACTCAGAGATATACTTTGTGGTATTTAAGAGTCAAACAGCCCTCATCGCATATCACGATGAAGGCTGTCATAAG
>JAAYRO010000091.1 GCA_012518735.1 Bacillota bacterium | reverse complement strand
ATCTACTTCATCCCACTGGACCAAAACTTCCTTAGTACTGCTGTCGTTATATATAACCCTAACCTTGTCCGGCAGAATTACAGGATCGCCAATTCTCACCTTAACTTCTGTCTCTTCAACAGTATCTATAGAAAGCTCTGTTTCAGCACCTATATCAGCGTATTTGAAGACCTGCAGAGATGGAAGAGGTTTACCTGTAAAGTCAAACAGAGCCTGGTTATCCCAAGAACTGCCGCCGTAGTAGACGCCTGCATCATCAGGATCATAAGATGCAGCGTAACTCGATGCCCAGCCTGAACCGTATTTCTCCCAAATAGGAAAGCGGTCTTCGTAGCTGTTTCCTGGTACTGGGATCCAAGCAGGTTCCCAATAAAACACTCCAATACCTGCCTCTCCCACATTAACCACTGCCTCAATACAGTCTCTTACTGCATTAGCCTGACCCTGTACTGTAATTGGATAGGGCTTAGCTAAATAGCTCTCTTCCGAAACAGTGTTACCAAAATCATCGCCGTTTTCATAAGTATAGGCATAAGATACTTCTGCAACCATTACCTTTTTCCCGAAATTATCTGCCACATCTTTCAGCACGTTTGTAAGATTCTCAAGAGAACCGTGCCAATATGGGTAATAAGAACTGGCAAAGACATCATAATCAACCTTAAAGTTTTTAAGGATCATGCCGTAACGGTGATACTCATCAGCTTTTTCTGGGTTTGTAAAATGAACTGCAATGAGTATATCCTTATTATGAGCTTCACTCACTTCCCTAACGGCTCGGCTGCCCGCATTCATGAGCTTGGCTATATTAATCCAATTGTTTTCACCACTCATCCTGCCTGTTGTTTCATTACCGATCTGAACCATGCCTACATCGATACCTTCAGAAAGCAATCTATCCACTGCATTCTTCGTATACTCATATAAAGCATTAGCCTTATCATCGATGTTCAACCCTTCCCAAGCTTTAGGTGCCTGCTGTTTGGAAGGATCGGCCCAAAAGTCAGAATAGTGGAAGTTTACAAGTACCTTCAACCCATACTGAGCAGCCCTTTTACCTATTTCAACTGCCGTCTCTAAATCATTGTTACCGCCGCCGTAGCTGTTACCCTGTTCATCGTAAGGGTCGTTCCACACCCTCACTCTGATGTAATTGACGCCGTGCTCTTTAAGTGTTTTGAAAATATCCTGTACTTGACCTTCTTCGTTATAAAAAACCACACCGCTTTTTTCTAAAGAAATAACGCTTGATATATCTACACCCTTAATAAAATCCTCCGGCATACCCTCAACCTTTTCTACGAATATTTTCGGTTTATCCTTTATCTCCGCGAAAACACTTCCCCCACAGCAAGCCATGGAAAACAGCAGTGTTACTATGAAAATCACAACTGTCTTTTTCATAACGAAACCTCCCTATGCAAATGTCCCACCAAAAGAAGCGGAATAATCCTCTATTCTTTCACAGCCGATGCACCTAAGGATGTGACTAGGAGATTTTGGGAAGCAACGAAGAATATAATAAAGGGTATGGCAACTAATAGGGATCCAGCTGCAAAGTTGGTAAATTCGTTCTTCTTATCAGTCACAAAGCTGAACAGCCCTAAAGCTAGAGTCTGTTTGTGGGCTGAACGGAGAACTAATTTAGGAAAGATAAAATCCATCCAAGGTGCAGCAAAACTGGTTATGGCCAAGAAAATCAAGATTGGTCTAGCAATGGGCATAATAATCCTTCT
>JAAYRO010000090.1 GCA_012518735.1 Bacillota bacterium | reverse complement strand
TTTTAACATATTCTGTTCCTGCACAATAATCGTCAGGTATGAGTTAATACTATACTAGGTTCATGATTGAGTTTCTAAACGAATAATTGGATATACTAGCTTTGGGAGTGATGGCCAAAATGTCACGTCGACGTGGGGTTATGTCCGATCGCTTGAAGTATGAGTTAGCTCAAGAACTTGGATTCTACCACAAAGTCAAAGACGGAGACTGGGGTAACATCACCACCAGAGAAGCAGGGTCCTTGGTGCGAGCCGCCATCAGGCGAGCGGAACAAGTATTAGCAGAACAAGGTACTCTGCCTGAACAGAGAGGCTGACAGCCTCTCTGTTTTTATTGTTCGTTGACAAAGAATTGGGCTCCTGTTATTATAACGGCGTACGATATATCGGGGTATGCTATAACGGTTCCCGTTAGTTAAGGAGTGATAGAATGGCTCCAGAAGAACAAGGTGCTTTAACAGAACCAGTCTTTTACATTCTGCTAGCCTTGTACCAACCCATGCACGGTTATGGAATCATGCAGTATGTTCAAGAGCTCACCAACAGCAGAGTGACATTAGGACCAGGCACTCTCTATGGTGCCCTCTATACTCTTGTGGAAAAAGGTTGGATTAGGGCTCTGGATACAGCTCGTGACTCTCGACGAAAAGAGTACGTCATTACAGCAAAAGGACAAAAAGTAGTTTTACAAGAACTGGAACGACTCCAAGAGCTGCTCACCCATGGACGGACCATAATAGGAGGAAAAAGGCTGTGAGGAACAATAGGGTATGGTTCAAACGGGTCTATATAGAAATCACCAATATATGCAATCTCAGCTGCCCATTCTGCCCCGGTACACAAAGGGATCCTCAACTAATGACGGAAGAAACCTTTACCACCATTCTCAAACAGCTCAAAGGCAGTACGAAACACCTGTGTTTCCACGTCATGGGAGAACCGCTCCTCCATCCCCTCATTGGACGGTTTTTCGACCTAGCATGTGAAAAAGATTTCAAAGTAAATCTTGTGACAAACGGCTCCCTAATTCACCAAGTAGGACAGGTAATTGCTCATAAAAAAGCTTTACGGCAGATCAGCTTTTCCCTCCATGGACTGGTCCACGAATCTATTGAGGTAACAGATGAGCGTCTAGACTCCATTTTTTCCTTTATTGCTCATGTTAGACGGCAGCAAAATGTCTATATCAGTCTCCGACTGTGGAACATGACAGATAGAGGGGAAATTGACCGCAATAGGCATATTCTAGATCGTATTGATCAGGAATTTCACCCACCCTATAATCTCAAAAACGCCCTACTGCATGATCCTACCTCTGGAATCCCATTAGGTAATGGTCTGTTTCTTAATCCAGCAGCCGAGTTTGACTGGCCCAATCTTCAACTGAATCCCATTCCTGGACCAGCATTCTGTTATGGACTGCGAAACCAAATTGGAATCCTAGTTGATGGAACCGTCATTCCCTGCTGTCTCGATAGTGAAGGAGTCATTAATCTCGGGAATATTACAGAAACCGATTTAGGGCAGATTCTAGCTAGTCCTCGAGCACAGGGCATCATAGAAGGGTTCTCCCAACAGAAGGCTGTAGAACCCTTGTGTCAGCGGTGTCCGTACCGAACTCGATTCACAAATTAAAAAACCAGGCCTCTTTAGACAAAGAGACCTGGTGCAATCGTTTAGTAAATAGTCCGATGGAGCTCATCTTCAATCCGAGAAATCCGATAGAAGTAGGTGTTGATCACGTCCCGCCATTCCTTTGCATGCTCTAACTGCTCCTTCAGCCTACTGAGAACGTGGGAGAATGTTTCTTGATCTATCTCCCCCTCCAAAGACTTCCACTGGGTCACCATTTTTTCTACCTGCTCCACGCCTTCGAAGTGAGTATCATAGATGTGCTGTATGAGCGTCTTACCTGATTTCAGGCGATAAGTATAGGGCACCCGATGGAAAAACAGCAGCAGCTCCTCTGGGCATGACTCCATAGATTCATACATAGCTGCGTTCTCTGGATGGTACTGTCCTGCGTAACCTGTGCCGGTCTTTACTGTTCGATCTACACCGATCCCAAAATGATCGGCACGGTGATACGTTCCCCATCGAGAGTATTCGTAGCCATCCACATTCGGTCCATAATGATGGTTAGGATTGCACATCCATCCAATCCCTAACGGAGTAGTGTAATTCTCATAAACCTCCCAAGAATTGAGCAGCATCTTAGAAACCGTCTCTAATACCTTCTCTTGGTCTCCAAATGTGGCCACCACCCACTCCTTTGTTATCTCCTCTGCTGATAACGAAGGGTTCCAAGCTAAACGCCCATAACCATAGAGGTTCGCTTGGGCTAGGGTATGGCCCGTCCAATTAGGATCATTACCTACATTCACTACACCAGCAAATCCGCTGTGCACTTGAGGGAATATGGACCCTTCTAGAATCCGTTTCACAGTAGAATCTTTTCCTTTAGCATATGTGTCAAATTCGAGAATTTCCTTCCACTGTGGAACTAAGTAGCACAAGTGCCTCTGCTGTCCCGTATATTCCTGTGTGATCTGGAGCTCAAGAATCTGATTCGTCTCTTCCAACCCGCCAAACAAGGGCGAAACAGGCTCCCGTACTTGAAAATCCATCGGTCCATTCTTGATCTGGAGAATAACGTTATCTGAAAACTGACCATCTAGAGGTTTAAAATGATCGAAAGCTGCTCGTGCCCGATCAGTCTCATAATCTCGCCAATCCTGCTGACAGTCATAGACAAA
>JAAYRO010000089.1 GCA_012518735.1 Bacillota bacterium | reverse complement strand
CCTCAAGTGCAGCCGCATTCTCTTGTGTTGAGGCAGACAAGGCTTGACTGGCATCAGCTGTTTGATTGATTGTTTTCTGGATTTGCTCAAGAAGTGTTCTGAGATTGTCAACCATATGATTGAATGCGGTGGCCATTGTTCCCAGCTCATCTCTTCTTCGAATATCTAACTTGTTTGTGAGATCCCCTGCAGCTATCTCCTCTAAACCCTCTGCTACGGTAACGATAGGACGTGAAATTGTATTAGCCGTTACATATGAAACAACAAGAATAATGGCGATAACTAGAGCAAAAAGCCGTGTAGTCCTTCGAATAATTCCTTGTGCTGATTCTAATAGTTCGTCTGCTGGGACGGCTACGCCCAAACTAAAACCAGGAGTATTAGGAATGGGGGTATAGACATTAAGCACCATGGAACCGTCGGGGTAAGTTACTCTTTTGATCCCAGAACGTTGGGCCTGCATATCTTGGGCTACTTCAGAATAGCCAGAGTATCCCTGTGAGGCAGCGTCAAGAAGATTAAAATTCATGATCTTACTGGGATCAGAGTGGGCAATAACTAGCCCCGTTCCATCCACAATAAAACCATAGCCAGTGCGAGCAAGAGCCACTTTACTAGCAATGCTGCTTAATGTTTCTAACTCTACTGCCGCAGCTATAAGTCCTTGAATAGTCCCTGACTTATCTTGAACAGCGTGAGAAACAGTTATAACTGGGCGCCCGCTTGCAGTAGAGACAATGGGGTTACTAATTACTGAGGTTTCTCGACCAGATATGATATCCTGGAAATAATCGCGAAATTGGATATTGCCTCTTTGTCCATTGGTCGTGTAATAATCTCCTGCAGCATCAGCGTAAAAAATCATTTCATGGTCTTTATCCAAAAAGTGTTTGTGTTGATCCAAGTAGGATTCGATGGCGGACATACTGCCATCGAAAAATACCTCTTGATGAGAAAGCAGTCGAATTTGATTCATTTGACTTTGGAGCCAACGATTGATTTCATCGCTGCGCGCTTTAACCATCTCTAAACTCATATCTTGTGTTAATGGCACTACTGTTGTTGTAAGGTCTTTGTACAATATGCCTCCCAGGAGTATGAGTAAAGCAACACTGGACAGTCCAAAGAATACTAACATCCGTCGACGAATAGAACGCATCGCCCAACCCCATTTCTTACCAAAGGTATCGTTACCTTTATTTTACATCATTCTGCTAAAGTTGTACAGTGAGGGTATTTGGGGGGATTAAGCTTTAGCTGATGATTTCATCAATCATCTGTCTAGCGGCGTCAGCTGCATCTTTATAGTCAACATCAACGAGTTGATTATAGCGCTGGATCACTTCGTTGCTGATTTGACCAATGAGGGGCTGAATAATCTCCCTAATTTCTGGAAAAGCATCTAAAACTGCATTGCGTGCCACTAAAGCACCATCGTAGGGAGGAAAGAAATGTCGGTCGTCTTCAATAATAACTAGATCTAGCGCAGCAATTCGACCATCTGTAGAATAGGCAATAGCGGCATCCACATCGCCCGAACCTACGGCTCGATACATTAGACCGTAGTCCATGCTGACCGGTCGCTTAAAATCTAAGTTGTAGACCTGTAAGAAGTCGTTAAACCCGTCTCCAACCCGTTCACGAAACGTATTATCCATTGCGATAGTCATTTCGCTTGCGTATTCACTTAAGTCAGAGATCTGCGTGATGTTCCGCTTTTCTGCGAAATCTCTGCTTACTGCAACGGCATAAGTGTTGTTAAATCCAAAGGTGTCAAACCAGGTTGCGTCAAATCTATCGTAAAACTGTTCTTGCACGTAGTCTTCTACTTTCTTAGGATCTTTCCATTCCTGTGTTACTTCCATGCCCAATATTCCAGTAAATTGTGTACCAGTATAACTTACGTAAAAATCAATATCTCCTGCAAGAAACGCAGAATGTATTAGGCTGGAACCAGAGAAGTTTCGTACATGGGAAACCTCAAGATCAGTGTTTTCCTCGATCAAAATTTTAACGGCTTCAGCTAGGATCTGCGGTTCTGCAAAGTTGCCAGAACCGATGGTAATAGTTTCTTGCGCAAACGCTGAACTATGAAAAGCCAATCCAAACAATAGTATTAATAGTATAGTCTTTCGCATTGTTCCTCCTCATTATTTCTGAGCGATTCTAAGTCCTCTGGGGGTTAAAATATATTCTAGTTTCCCTAGGAGGAAGTCAGCCAGCAAAGCTAAAAGAGCTGCTGGAATAGCTCCTAGAAGAATTAATTCATCTCGCACCATTCCTAAACCAGTAATGATAAAATCTCCCAGCCCACCTCCTCCAACCATTGCAGCTAAGGTAGCTGTTCCAATAATAATGATCGCAGCTGTTCGGATACCACCGACAATTACTGAAAGAGCAATGGGAAGCTCTACCATATATAGGCGCTGGAAGTAAGTCATTCCCATACCGGTTGCAGCTTCCTTAATTGAATCATCCACGCTGCGAATTCCTAAATAGGTATTTCTTAGAATGGGAAGCAAGGCGTAGAGAAATAGGGCAATCAGTGCCGGCTTCTGGCCAATTCCTACGCCAAGAGGTATCATGAGGGCCAGTAATGCCAGACTAGGTATAGTCTGCAAAACATTAGCGATTCCCATAACAGGAATCTCGATCCATCGGTACCGTGCTGCCAAGATTCCAAGGGGAACAGTAACCAATGCTGCTAATGCTACTGGCACTGACACGAGTACCAGATGCTCTTGGATGGCAAACAGTACTTCATCCCATCTACTAATAAGCAATTCTATGAATTTTACAAACACTATCTTACCATCTCCAATAGATTATTTATCAAGGACTCACATTGTCCCACAATTCGACGATGCTCTGAAGCATAGTTGTTCGGCTAACTAGACCAATTGGTCTCTGCTTGCCGTCTATCACACAGAGAACACGGGTGCTGTTGGCGAGAGCAGCGGCAGCGTCACGAACAGGTGTATCCCCGTGGACTACTGCAGCTTGCCTAATAAGCATATCCTCAAGGACATGATTCTTCTTCAAATGGGTCTGAATTTTGTTGGCCGATACTAATCCCAAATATCGGTTACGATCATCTACAGCCACTACCCAATCAGTGTTCTTCCTGCCCATCTCAGCCAAAACTTCCTTAGGTTTAGTATTGATGGGGACAACTACAGGATCGGGTGCCATTACGTCAGTAATGGGAGTGTCATCTGGTTGGGCGGCCAAGCGTTCTTCTCCAATAAACTCCCTTACATAATCGTTGGCTGGATTGGTCAGCATTTGCTTAGGTGATGCGGCTTGAACGATTTCTCCATTTCGCATCAAAACGATCTTATCTGCCAATTTAAGTGCTTCATCGATATCGTGTGTAACGAAGATAATGGTTTTTCTTAGGCGCTGCTGCAGATCTTTCATTTCATCCTGCAGCTGATCGCGAGTTATTGGGTCGAGAGCTCCAAACGGTTCATCCATCAAGATTAGATCAGGTTCTGCGGCTAAGGCACGCAAAACACCGATACGCTGTTGTTGACCGCCGCTGAGCTCAACTGGATAACGATCAGCATAAACCGCAGGGTCTAGATTAACCATTTCTAGGAGCTCGTAGGTTCGTTTACGTCTTATTTCCTTGTCAACCTTTTTCAGTTTGGGTACAATTTCCACGTTTTCAGCAATAGTCATATGTGGAAAAAGGCCGACGTTTTGAATCACATAGCCGATTCCTCGGCGCAGCTCTACAACGTTCATATCCTTTGTGGAAGTGCCGTTAATTAGAATGTCTCCTGAAGTTGGTACTTCTAGATGATTAATCATCTTTAAGGTCGTGGTTTTGCCACAACCGCTCGGACCAATTAGGACGACAAATTCGCCTTGTTGAACTTCCAGACTCACATTATTGACAGCTATATGGCTGTCTTCACCTTTCCCATATACTTTGGTCAGGTTCTTTAGTTGAAGCATTTAATCTCTCCTTGTTAACTCAATCAATGTATCTAAGGCATCTTTCATTTCTTTCATCAAATATTGCTGTCTTTCCATAATTTCACTGATGTGATCCACTACCTTTTGCAGATCTTGGTGATAGTCATATTCCTTGAGTAAGGCTGATGCATTTTCCGACGAGACGACATAAATACCAGAACCGTGCTGAACTCGTACTACACCATACTGCTCAAGAATGACCATGGATTTTCGGATAGTCTCTGGTGAGACCCTATACATGCTGGATAAAGTAGTTCGTCCGCTTAAGCGAGTACCTATAGGATACTTCCCTTGAACAATTTGATGAGCAATATCAAGGGCAATGGATTCGTATCTAGCTAATGAAACTTTTTTTTAGACAATTTAGTATTCTCCCCCGGGGTTGAAAGTTACAACCCATTATAAGACACAAGGATTGTCAGATCAAATTTCATGAGAGTCCATGAGGCACGTCTCCATTTTCTCACACTCCCTGAGATGCCTCATCGTGAACTAGACTTAGAATTGCTCCCAGATATTAGCTCGCGCTAGCATTAAGACCTCCCTGAAACAAAAAAACCCTGTTAGCGGACATTCGGTATCCACTAATAGGGTTTGGATTTACGGTTATATGTTATTGTCATTACATCTCTGAAGACTGATGTTCGCCATTAATCCTTACTTCCCTAGATATGAGGCGCTCCATCTCCAGGTTTTCCTTAACTAAGTCATCCATAACGGATTCTAAGAATTTGCCAGCTTCCATTAGTTCTTCTTCTGATGGCCATTCATCCCCATACAAGATCTGATTCCTAAGCTGTCGGATTTGATTAAGTCTTTCTAAGGTTTCTTTGTCAACTATCCGATCCCGTACTTGTTGAAGTGGTTCCAGATTGGAATCACCGTTTAGGAGTGCGTTACCTAGAATATGACCGATTATATTTTCCACAGCGATCCACTGCCGCATAAATAAGCCTAATCCTCGTTTGTCAGTAAAATAAGAAAGAGCTTCGTGTGGTGCACCAAACGGATCTGTTTTGCCAACGATGAGGCGGGCTTCGTTATACGCTTTGTAGAAGTCATCATTCTCCATTAAGATTTGATCAATGATCTGTTCTGCAATAGGTCGTTGTTTCGAATTAGGGCTGCACCGTCGAAGATAAGGTTCTAGTTTAGGTATACTGTCACAGCCAATTAGCTGGAGAAAGCAGAATAGTACATCGGTTCGCCCGATAAATGGCTCAATATCCTCTTTAGCCGTTAGTTTCAGATAATCATACAGGTATGAAGAAAGCTCATAGTGGTTGGAGAAAGGCTGAAGTTCTGTATTTATTCTTCGTTTTACGGCTCGCTGGAGTCTTTCCAAGGCAATTTCACCAGCATGCATCAAGCCATTTAGCTCATCGAGAATCGCATATTCATCGTGAGATAGCAGCCCCGGACGGGGCTTGTAGACCAAATCATGCTCTACCTCTGCCCAAGCGTGCATTAGCACCGAGCCTAGCTGCAGTTCAATAACATGATTGGCAAAGTGTTTGTCTTCATCAGAGAGTGTCGACTCTTTCAGGCGAAGTCGATAGTGGCGTGCTGAATAACCTGCAAAACGTTTGGGGTATGGTTGAACGAAATCTGTCTCTCTAGGGAAATCCTTTGTTAGTTCAACGTTGAAATTCGAACGAATAAACGTGTCTACTTCATCTCGATCGCCAGGGAAATATAAGGCAATTCGTACACCAGCTAGGTCCACAATATCTTCGTAGATATCCTCAATTGTCTTGTACTGTTTCTTTCCAGCCCGAGCTGTGACTTTTTCCATAAGGCTGTCAAGACGCTTGGCTCGAAAAGTAACCAGAGCTCGCAATCCAATACGTTTTAAACCACTTTCACACTGATACGCACACAATTGAGCGAGTTTTTCGTACATGTTGACTTTGTTCCTATAATCATTCAGGAATTGCTCTATTACGGACATAAGCCTCTCCTATTCATAAGAGATTTTTGTCGTTTCCGTTTATAGTACTCGTTTATCACCTCCTTTATCTGTCCGTATTATCTTTTGTTGTTAATGAATGTAAAGAATGATAGGGGGATTATGACGGGAAATCGAGAATATAAAGAAAAATAGAAACTATAGAAATAGGGAGGCCTCAGAAATGCAGAAACTTGAAATACTTAGTCGTATTCAGAAGGTTGGTGTAGTGGCTGTCGTCCGAGCCGAAACCTCCGAGGAAGCGATTAAAATTGCTGAATCTTGTTTAGCTGGTGGCGTCTCAGCCATTGAAATAACCTTTACCGTGCCTGGTGCTCATCGAGTAATTGCAGATTTACGGGCCCGTTTTGGGCCAGAGGAACTTCTGGTTGGAGCAGGCACTGTACTGGACAGTGAAACTGCTCGGATTGCCATGCTTGAGGGGGCAGAGTTTATTGTCAGTCCGGCTTTGGATGAGCCCACTGCTCGTTTGTGTAATCGCTATCAAATCCCGTATATGCCGGGCTGTATTACCCTTCGAGATATGATTGAAGCATTAGAACTTGGTGCCGATATTATTAAATTATTCCCTGGAAGCTTAGTTGGACCTGATTTTGTTAAGGCTGTAAGAGGGCCATTGCCCCATGTATCTGTTATGCCTACTGGTGGAGTGAGTCTAGCTAATGTAGAGCAGTGGATCAAAAACGGTTGTGTAGCCGTGGGTGTAGGCGGTCAATTAACAAAAGGTGCTAAGACAGGTGATTTTGATTTAGTAACAAAGACTGCACGGGAATTTGTTACTAAAGTACAAACTGCAAGGAAGGGAGAAAATAAATGACTAAGAAAGTTGTTACCTTAGGCGAGATTATGCTCAGACTATCTACTCCAGACTATGAGCGATTTGTTCAGGCAAAATCCTTTGATGTGACCTATGGGGGTGGTGAGGCAAATGTAGCAGTCTCCCTAGCTAATTATGGACTTGATTCGTATTACGTAACGAAGCTGCCCAATAACCCTTTGGGTCAGAGCGCCCTTAATCACCTCCGTCGTTTTGGTGTTCATACCGATTATGTGGTTCGGGGAGGAGAACGATTGGGTATCTATTTCCTCGAAACGGGAGCTTCCATGCGCCCTTCAAAAGTAGTTTATGATCGGGCTCATTCCAGCATTTCAACGGCCAAAACATCAGATTTTGATCTGGATGCCGTTTTCAAAGATGCGGATTGGTTCCATTTCACTGGTATTACTCCAGCTCTAAGCAAAGATGCAGCGCAATTAACAGAAGACTTTCTACAAGCTGCTAAGAGGCATGGCGTTACAGTCAGTGTAGATCTTAACTATCGTAAGAATCTCTGGACTCCTGAGGAAGCGCAGCGGACCATGTCCCATCTCATGCAGTACGTAGATGTCTGTATTGGGAACGAAGAAGATGCAGAGAAGACCTTAGGGTTCAAACCAGGTAAGACTGATGTGACAGCGGGCCATCTAGACCTGAAAGCTTATGAAGACATCTTTGTCCAGATGAAAGACAAATTTGGGTTCAAGTATATTGCGACCTCTTTACGGGAAAGCCACTCTGCTAGTGATAACGGCTGGTCAGCTCTGTTATACGACGGTTCTCAATTTTACTCCTCGCGCAAATATGATGTTAGAATTGTGGACCGAGTAGGTGGAGGCGATTCGTTTTCCGCTGGTTTGATTTATGGTTTACTATCGGAGATGAGTCCTGCTGATGCCCTTGAATATGCGGTGGCCGCTTCGGCTTTGAAACACACTATTCCTGGGGATTTTAACCATGTTACTACGGATGAAGTTTACCGCCTGATGAAGGGAGATACATCAGGAAGAGTGCAGCGATAAGGGAAAGACGCTGGGGAATCCCCCTAGCGTCTTCTACTTTAAGAAATTAAAATTCCAGAGCAGCCATACTACGCCAGCTCCCAATCCTGTGAATATAGTGTAGTGAATTCTCTGCCAAATAGTACCTTTATGCTTAACCCAAGCAGAAATCAAACTAATCAGCATCAATCCACTCAGTACAGACAAAACCTTGGCAAATGTTATGATGGTACCTAAAGCAGGAGGTGTCTGGACAAACATTTTTGGAGCACCGAGGTCTGGATGAAAGTCTGTCACTGTACCGATGAATAATATGATTAGGGTGAAGAAAAATAGAGAAAACAATACCCCAACTGTTTTAGGAAGTCCAAACGAACGTCTAGGTGCAGGTCTTTTCTTTTTGAATAACTGTACGATCCAGCCGATTAGAGTAATAAGCATGAATATAAAAGCACAAATGAGCAGCCCACTTACAAAAGGAAGTGACTCATTCCAAGCTGTCCGAACAAATGAAGCAGGGCCAGAGGGATAGATCTCTACAAGACGTCCATCTTGATATTTTACAGCTATTTTCCCTGAATCATCCACTTCCTGAAAAAGACCGGGAGCAATTTCCCCGTAGCGAGCTGTAGTACCACCTGCCGAGAGCAGCAAATAACCGTCTTCATCTACCCCGACTGTAAGTGTTTGTGCTAATCGGATCCATGCTTCCAGCATAGTGAAGTTACTGCGGGTGGAATGGAAGTAACCGACATAGTTTCCTTCAGTACCAGGGGTAATGGGTCGTGGCACTACTTGAGACGGAGTTTCTTCTGGGAAATAGCGGTCCATAAAGGCCTGGAAAACGTACCAACGAGCTGGAGCCGAACCAAGCGCGTTGTATGACAGGTAAACACCTACCTGTTCTTGGGGAATGAGATAGAGGCCGGTGTGGAATAGGCCCGTGTCTCCGCCGTGTTCTAGAACGCGGTAGCCGTTCACCGAGTTCTCGATAAATCCATAGGCCATACCTGGGATTTCCGGATGG
>JAAYRO010000088.1 GCA_012518735.1 Bacillota bacterium | reverse complement strand
TCTGTCAACTGACTACTTCGTATATCTCAGCTCCCCTTCCTGCCTTCTAGAAGACTTTCTCAGAACCCAAAAAAGCGCGGGATTTCTCCCGCGCTCACCCTATTCTCAATATTCGATTGGTTACTGCTTCGCTACTGTGAGTTTGATTAGACCTTCATAGTCGCCTTCCCGCTGGCTTGAAATCTCATCGGTACCAGCAAAACCGAAGACCTGGAACGCGTAGATTCCGTTTGTTACGATGCCGTTGTATGATAGTGCTGCATGTACATCGTCTTGTGTAGGCCAGAATGTTCCCGATTCGATTCCAGTAACAATATGCCGTACTCCATCTAACAGGCTGGTCCACCTGAACCCACCATCGTTACGAGGAACCTTGCCTGTACCAAAAAACCCAATTTCGCTTTTGGGTATTACCTGCGCTGGGAACATTTGCCAATTTGGAACCGGCCATACAGGATCCACACCAGCTGTTGTAAAAGCCCAATATGTGGTAAGCATAGTGTCACCACTTTCATGGGTTAAGGGTACTCCTTCAAAGGTTAAAGCGAGAGCAGTATTGGTCTCCACAACAAAACCATTGGAGTCAGTAAATTTCGCTTCGCCAGCCTTGCCGCTGTAATAGCCAAAGTCCATGCCTGGTTCTACGGTGTCATCCCAATACCAGCCACCTTCAAACCGCCAGTTTCTCCAGCTCCAACACATGGAGAAGTGATCAAACTCCAACCGCTGTGCTATTACGCTGGCGTAAGGACCGACTTCTACTAATGCGGGAACAAGCTCCTTCACACCACCGTCAACTCCCGGGTTACCCTCCGCAGCGAAGACCACGACACCCACCGAGAATACAAGCAGCAGTACTACTAGGTATACTAGTTTTTTCATCTCTTTTCCCTCCAAGTAGGGGGCCCAAACGGCCCCCTACGACCCTATTCTTGAGAAAACTATCTGCCTTATTGAGCTGTAGGCAATGAGACGGTGACGGTAATCAATCCTTCATAGTTCTGGGCCATTTGTTGGCTGATGCGCTCAATGTAGATGGCACCATCGATACCGTACATTTGCACGGAATTCTTTGCAAATGCATGACCGAATTCTGTAGCTAAACCGGTAAGATTAACATTGGAACCTGCCCACGCTTTAGGAACGTCTGGGGCTCCTTCTTTTGCTATGGCAAAGAGAGTTGGGGAATCTAACCATCCCGTATTGTCGAAGCTAATGCCTACCATAACGTTTGTGTTCGTTTCTAGATTGAAAGAACCCCAACCATCGTTGTTGCTTACAAAGAGGTCAGAGCTGACGCCAAAAACATCTGCGGCCCGACCGTAAAACTCCGCGGAAGTACCGCCGTGGTCAAACCCATTGGCAGTATACAAGCCTACTTTACCTACCAAAGTACCAAAGTCTACAGGTTTTGTGGCAACGATGCTGGCATACGGACCAACAGTAGCATATGCCTTAATATCGGCTTTCACTGTCTCGCCGCCTGCAAGGGAACCTTCAGCGGCAAGAGCCATTGAACTTAGAGCCAATACGAAAACCATCACTAACGCGATACTTACATGTTTCTTCATTAATTGTTTCCTCCTTGGAAATGTGTTTTCTGAAAAAAATGTACTGCAAGCAATTGGCGTTCTTCGCCCACCACCTCTTTTCTTAGGGTCTTATAGGAACATCTCGCATCCAGCACCGATTAAGCCTTGTAGTGCTGGCATTCGAGGTGTAACCATCTTACTGCTAAATTATGGTACGCGATAGGGAAGACGATTATACACTTTTTAATGTTAATTATTGTTATCTATAGCGTGACATGAGACACAGTCCAATCCTATGAAAGAAATCTCAAGGTGTGACCACTAGAGAATGTTTTTCCGAAAGAATCTCCTCATTTCGATGGGTAATCTGAATTTCTACCTCATACGTTCCCGCTTCAAGTTCCTGAACAACACTTTCTAGCTGCTGCAATTGGAGCGGCAGGACTTCTATAACCCCTTCCGGTAAAGTCATGAGACTTCGCTGCACGAACTCTCCCTGTTCGGTAGATATGACGAGACTGGCCGTAGGCGAAATAGGAACATTCCCACTGTTATAGAGATCAAGGGATAAATAACTGCCTTCGTCAGGCGAATACTGTCCTGTGAGACTTCTTATTTCCACCTCCATCTGATGCTGATCCCCCACCAATACACTGAGTGGGATTTTCCTTTCACTCAGCAGCTCACTTGTATCTTTGTGGAGCGCCTTGAGAACCAAATTTCCATGATAGCTCCCATCTGCAACTTCTTCACGAGGAACTGCAATTGTCATGGCAAAGCGGCTTTTACCTCGAGCTGGTATTTCAAACCCACTCTGAGCCCTCAACTGAATCCAATCAATAAGGGAGTAAGGGTATTCTGAAACGATATCCGCTAACTCCACTTCCACCCGAACCGGGTCGCCCATCCCGTTTTGCAGTTCAAAGACCTGACTGCGCCGTTCTCCTGCTCTAAGAGGGAAGTAAACTGCTTCAGGAACTGCAGTCACGACTCCCAGTTCATCGATGCCTGGAAAACTGAAATCATCAGGATGCACCGTAATGTTGTCTCTAAATAGAATCTGACCGTTTTCCCCGTACCGAAAAAACGCTTGGATCGTGTACTCACCAGGTGTAATTCGGCGGGTCACCTTTCCTAAAAACTCTACTTCTGCCCCTGGATAAACCCGAGTCGCATCACTACCAGAAGTCATCGCTGCAGGGGCACGCAGTGTAATTCGCTCCACCAAACGACGATTTTCATCACGAATGACTGCCTCACCAGATACTAAGAAATCCCAAGCAGAAGGATTCTGAATTAATCCCTTAATCACCGGCAAACCTTCGTCATCAGCTTCTAATCCCAAGCTCCCTAATTGAGCTTGATAACGCAGTCCAGGCTTGTCAATTCGAATGTTGAGACGCACCGCATACCGCACTTGGAACCCAATTCCTGACGTAATTTTAGGGATCCGAGGTTCGACCATAATTACTACCGTATGGGAGCCACTGGCAGAAAAGGGAATCCGTACTGTTCCCTTCACAACGGCTTCTTCCCCTGGTAAAACCCGCACTGTTTGTTGTTCTAAGGAGATCCAGCTTAGAGCTGTGAAACTAGGATTCATGGGCCGCTCATAAATCAAACTGCCACTTAAGAGCTGCACTGGCTGGTATAACGTAAGATCGACCAATTCTTCTCCTAATCCAGGTATGATGTGAAGTTCAAATTCTCCGTAATCCCCTGGCTTAAGATCAAGATCAATAGCTAATGGACGAATACCGGCGGCGGCTGCTGTCCAAGCATGGCTGCAGAAGATCAAACCAATAATCAGTGAAATAAGTATATAACGACCCTGTATCTTTCTCTCCAACTTCACGACCTCCCAGTCTAGTTGTCTAGTGACATGTCTACGCTAATCACACCTTCATATAAACCTGCTGGGTGCTCCCATCCAAACGTGGTCCAAAATGTGAAAGTCTGTGATATCCCCCAACCGTAAGTTGAACCAATAATGCGGAGCCCGTCTCCCAAACAAACGGCCTCATCTGAACCGTCTGTTTGGATCCAGATCTCACTAAATATCCTATCTTCGCCTTCGTTATCTTGAGCTTGATAAAACAACCCCTCTGTCCTCATGGTAAGATCCCAATTCCC
>JAAYRO010000087.1 GCA_012518735.1 Bacillota bacterium | reverse complement strand
AGAACTCACCTCTTATTGAGCCATTTGCCATGACTAAAACACGATCACTTATGGCTAGTAGTTCTTCTAGATCAGACGAAATTACAATCACCGAGATTCCGTGTGTGACTAAATCTTGAATAACTCGTCGGATCTCTGCTTTTGCACCTACGTCTACACCTCTTGTTGGCTCATCCAGAATAAGAACTTTCGGTTTAGAGTTCAGCCAACGACCTAAGAGAACCTTCTGTTGGTTACCGCCACTTAGATAACGAATGGTTTGGTTAAGGCCAGAGGTCCTGATCTGCAGGTCTTGGATAGATTGAGTCCCTACTTCTTCTATGCGCTCTCTGTCTAATACTTTTCCTCTCTTGGTGAGTTGGTCAATAATGGACGCAGTTAGGTTTTGCCAGACCGACATGTCCCAGAAAATTCCTAGATTGCGGCGATCTTCAGTTAAATAACCAATTCCCATTTCAATCGCTTGGCGAGGGCTGCGAATATTTACAGGCTTGCCTTCTAGTTCAATCCTTCCACTATTGGGGCGGTGAACGCCAAATAAGGTAGTGGCCAATTCAGTGCGGCCAGCACCTTGAATGCCTGCTATGCCTAAGATTTCCTGTTTGTGCAGATCGAAGCTGATGTTTTTTAGACGTAAACGTTCTTGATTTAAATCTCGAACCTTGAGTACAACCTCATCTTTTTTTGAGAGGTTCTGCTTTGGTGTCGGAAGCACTACGTCTCCCACCATCATATGCACAATACTATCTATATCCGTATCTTCTGTGTCCATGGTTTTTACATGCTGACCATTACGTAAGACGGTTACTTGGTCCGTAATCTCCATTAGTTCGCTGATAATGTGGCTTACAATCATGATGGTTGTGCCTTCGGCTTTCAACCTTCGCAGTACTTCGAATAAGGTTTCTACTTCACCAGGAGTTAAAGCTGAGGTCGGTTCATCCATGATGATAAATTTGCTTGTGGTAGTCAAAGCGTGGGCAATGGCAGTTAACTGCTTTACCGCAACACTTAATGTTCCCACCTTGGCACGAGGGTCAATTTTTTGACCGATTTGACTAAAAATCTCAACCGTTTTTTCCTCCATTGCTTCCCAGTCTGGTTGTCCGAAACGATTTGTTATGAGTCTACCTAGAAAGACATTCTGCGCGACTGTTAGATTGTTGCATAGGGGAATTTCTTGGTGAACGATGGAGATGCCGTGTCTTTCTGCTTCAATGGGACTGTTTACCTCTATAGGATGACCTTCCCAAATCACCTGACCGCTGTCTTTACGGTAAATTCCGCCTGTGATTTTGATCAGAGTAGATTTTCCAGCACCGTTTTCCCCAATTAGGCCATGGATATTGCCCCGATTAACAGAAAAAGAGACGTCGTCTAAAGCTTGAACGCCGCCAAATCGTTTGCTGATTGATTGGTAACGAATAAGTACGCTGTCTGTCATTTTGATCCCTCCAAAAGCAGGGGCTACAGCACCGATCAGGCTTGATCGGTGCTGTAAATAATATTATCTGTAGCCTTGCTCAGCTAAGTCTAGTACATCGTGAATATTGTGTGGACCTACAATGCCAGCACCAGAGTCGATGTTTGCAGGAGCAATACTATACTGATGATAGAGGTATAGAGCCAAGACAGGATAGAATCCTTGGACATATGGCTGCTGGTCAATGGTAAATTCTGTATATCCGTCCATGATATTGTCTAATGTGGTCGGTACTAAGTCCCATCCACCAGAGATGACTTTTCCTTCAAGCCCGAGGTTTCGGATGACGACACCGTGGGATTGGGTATTTGCGTCCACACTGATGATGGCCTTAGCGTCAGGATTGGCAATAAGGTAGGTTTCAAAGATGGCGGCCCCTTGTGTTAGGTCGGGCGTGGTCTGGAGTACAGTATATTCAATGTCTGTCTGATCCAGCACATCTAGTACACCGGCCAGCCGCTGCGCTAGGGATGTGTGACCAAGATCCTCTACACCAATGGCGATCTTTCCGCTAGTACCGATTTTGTTAATCAACGTTTGGGCTAGTGTGCGGCCTGCCTCAAAGTCACTTTGGCCTACATAAGCTAAACGAGGATTGTCAGGACCTGCATCAGCATTCGTAGCGATTACAGGAATTCCAGCATCGAGAGCGCTCTGTACGGGTGCATCAAAAGCAACAGGATCGGGTAGGGTGGAGATAATTCCATCTACACCGGCTTGGATTACGTTCTCCATAATATCTACCTGCTCAGCAACGTTAAACAGGCTTGGTCCAGTGTGGCGAACCGTAATCTCTACGTTAGGATCGTAAGCATTAATCATTGCTGCCGCATCTTTTGCACCTTTTACTAATGGAATCCAGAAGTCAATGGTAGCACTGTGGGTAATGATTACGAATTCGTATTTCTTCACTTCCGCTGCAGCTTCTTGAGAGAACAAACTTAATACTCCTGTGATGCAGATCAGCAGTGCGAGTGACGTTACGAGTAACCTGTTTCTCATTTACAAACACTCTCCTTTAATAAATAATATCCGGGAACGTTTCCAAAAAACTGTTTTCAAAACACCTCCTTAAGTCTAACAAAGCAAAAACATAAGCATCACTTATATTTACATATATTACATTGAGCGGTATATCCCTGCTAAATTAACAATTAAAAAAAGTTCAGCCTTAAAACATTGACGTTTTGTACATATAATGTTAATGTATATATATGAAACTGTTTTTTTAGGGATGTTTGGGATCGATTTCAGAAATCGATCCCAGAGTCAAATCTAGAAAGTCAAATAATCCAGAAAGGAGGCTGTAGTTCCCGGAAATGCAGGTTTTCTACTAATTTCTCTGAGGAGGATTGTGATGAAAAGGACAATCGTAATCACGCTTGTTCTAACGTTAGTTTTGTCATTAGCAAATATTGATATTGTAAAGGCCAGCACAACAAAATTCACTCTGTGGACGTTTATCCAGCAGCACGCGCGCTTTTACGAAGTAATGACTGAAAAATGGAATGCCTTGAATCCTGACAGACAAATTGCTTTGGAAGCAACGGTGCTTCCTTATGATGATATGCACAACAAGCTGCAGATTGCTGTCCAATCGGGAGTAGGTGCTCCTGACATTTGTGATGTGGAAGTGAGTCGCTTCCCCAACATGCTTATGGGCCAACCTCAATTGGCAGCTCTTAATGAAGCATTTGAGCCGTATGTGGATAATATTGTTGAGTCTCGTCTGGGAATTTACTCGAAAGATGGGAAGTTCTATGGAGCGCCTACCCATGTTGGTGCTACTGTAGCCTTTTATTACACAGACATTTTGGAAGATGCTGGAGTCGATTACAGAACCATTAAGACATGGGATGATTTTGCAGAAGCGGGACGAAAGTTAAAAGCAGTACATCCAGATAAATTTATGGGGGTTGCTGAAACGAGTGCGGCTTGGACCGTTACTGCTCTGTTAGCACAGCAGGGAAGTGATTTGGTGTCTCCAGATGATCAGCCGCAGATCAATACTCCCGAAATGCTTCGGGCCGTCACGCTGATGCAGGATTTTGTTAAAGAAGGGATTATGACTACGTGTCCCGATGGACAGCCAGATACCGAAGGCGGAAAAGGGTTTGTGAATCAGGGCAATGCAGCCTGTATAATCATGCCTTTGTGGTTCATGAGTCGTTTTGTAGATGAGATTCCTGATATGAAAGGTAAGATAGCTATAGCGCCAGTTCCAGTCTTTGAAGAAGGGATGCCCCGTTCTCTCGGTTTAGGCGGTACGGGAACTGTAGTTACGTTAACTGCTTCAGACCCAGAGCTGGCTGCTGAATGGTTAGCCTTTGCTAAGTTGTCAGAAGAAGGAAATCGGATGATATGGGAAGATTTAGGGTTTGATCCCTGCAACACCGCTTTGTGGACCGATACGGAAATGACCCATAATCCTGATAACCGTTACATCCAATACTTCCTAAGTAATCCATTTGACGTTCTCAATGAGGTGAAGGACGAGATTATGTTAGTTCGCTCTTCTTCCATCTCACCAACCATCAATAATTACTTAACAACGACTATGCTTAACGAGTTGTTCGAAGATATGCTCGATCCTGCAGAGGTGATAGAAGAAGCTCAATCCATGATTGAAAGCCAGATTTTCTAGTGTGAATTCGTGGGGACGATTGGGGAGGCGGCAGAAAGGCGGCTACCTTCCCTTTCTCTTCAGAACGAAAAGGGTGGGTGATAGGCGTTGGCCAAAATTCGATCTGTATTGTATGACCAAAAGGTGGCCCCTTATGTATTTGTTCTGCCATTTATCCTTACATTTCTAATTTTCTTTGTGTACCCTCTTATTACAACGATCAAGATGAGTTTTCAAGATGTACTGCCTGGAATGATTACTCCAGTAGGCTTGAAAAACTACCAAAAACTGCTGGGAGATAAGATATTTCGGACAGCTGTCAGCAACAGTCTTTTGTACACGGTTTGGACACTAGCGTTACTTATTCCTATTCCTCTAGTATTAGCGTGCATGATTAACAGCCGCAGTATGGTAGGAAAAGAGTTCTTCAAAGCTATTCTCTTCTTACCAGCACTAGTGAGTGTAGTCGTTGCAGGGACGATTTTTCGTCTCATGTTTGGTGAGGTTGAAGGTTCATTAATGAATACTGTACGAGGATTCTTTGGTCTAGGACCCATCAAGTGGCTGAAGGTTCGCGAAACTGGTTTTGCAGCCATGGTGCTTATGGCGTTATGGCGTTGGACAGGTGTAAACATCCTCTATTTTCTGTCCGGCTTGAATAATATTCCTCCAGAACTCTATGAGTGTTCGGAAATCGATGGAGCTAATGTTTGGCAGCAGTTTCGCTACATATCGGTCCCTTTAGTTAAACCTACGATTATTTATGTGCTTACTATCAGTATATATGCCGGGCTGGCCATGTTTACAGAAAGTTACATGCTGTGGGCTGGGAATAACTCTCCCAAAAATATTGGTCTTACTATTGTAGGCTATCTATATCGGCAGGGCTGGGAGCAGAATCGGATGGGTTATGCTTCGGCAGTGGGATTAGTTCTGCTGATGGTAGCAATGGCTATTAATCTTGTCCAACTGCGGTTGACTGGTGTTTTAGGTGGGGGTGAAAAGTGATATGGCTCGTACGTCGAGGCGTGACTACAGTCCGACAGCACGTGTGTTCATAGTTGTCCTCTTTGTTCTTCTTGCTCTGGCAGTGTTATTGCCTTTTTATGCCATACTGTTAGCTTCTTTCAAACCTGGTGAGGAGTTAATCCGATATGGCCTCAATCTGCGACTTGACTGGGATATCATGTCATTTGGCAACTACAAGTATCTCTTTACAGGTGTGAATAGTGATGGAGTATATATTCCCCACCACTATCTGTTGTGGTACAAAAACAGTGTCATTCTAACCGTATTGCAGACCAGTCTCACCTTGCTGGTGAGCGCGTGGGTAGGTTATGGGTTTGCAATGTATAACTTTAAAGGCAAAGATCTTCTATTTACATGTCTGCTGTTGATTCTCATGATTCCCTTCGAAATTCTAATGCTTCCCATGTATTCCCAGGCAAACGCTATGGGCTTGCTGGACAGCATTTGGGGCATTATGCTGCCTTATCTAGCACATGCTAGTTCAATCTTTTTCTTCAGACAGTTTTTAGTGGGGATACCCCGTGAAATAGTCGATGCAGGTCGTGTTGATGGAGCCACAGAATATGGCATTTTCTTTCGATTGATGCTGCCGATCATGAAACCGGCTATTTCAGCTATGGCCATTTTAGTGGGTATGGGTAGTTGGAATAATTTCCTTTGGCCCATGCTGGTGCTTCGGTCAGGAGAGAAATACACGCTGGCTATTGGTCTTAATACTCTTCTTACCCCCTATGGGAATAACTACGATATTCTAATCGCGGGTTCATGTTT
>JAAYRO010000086.1 GCA_012518735.1 Bacillota bacterium | reverse complement strand
CCAGTAGCACCGTCCCGAATTAGTTTCAAAGCAGTTCCCTCCTGCTTATAGATGATTTAGTATTATTTCCGAACCACCGTATCTTAATTAAGTTTCCACTTGGTAAGAAAATCTAATGCCAGCCTTTCAATGTCCTGAAATGGCAGTTCGGCAATCTCCTCAACCTCATAGTGTTTGTGCAGAGTGCTGATGAATTCAGCCCCAAGATAATATCCTGCATCGCTGATTCCCAGCACCTGAAACCAATCCCCGAAAAAGTCCTTGGTCCCTTTTTGCTCTTCCGATAACGCGGCTAAATAGAGCTTTTTTAATTGTCCTTCATTAGCGCGGCATGTTTCAAACCATTCTTGACCCCTAGGATCTACTTCTCTGCACAACAGTTGATACTGAAAAAACTGGGCAAATCCCTCTTCATAAAGGTTCCAAATTCCTTTGGTGTAATGGTTCTCTTGAACATTATGGGGCAGTTTATCTTCCCCTCGAAGTTCGAAATGAATGACGTGACAGAGTTCGTGAGCAAGTAAGGGCGCTATTTTTTCTCTCCTATGCCAGTTGAGTTCAGCCATCTTCTCGATGCCTAAAAGAACGGCTCGTTCATTGTCATACGTGTCCACCCAACCGGCACCGTTACCTAGACCGCAGTAAAGAACAACGGTGACCCTTGAATCCAACGGAACATTCGCTTCCAAACTCGACTCTAGAGTGCCTATCGTTTGGAGAATATTGCCGTGCGCTTCGATCATTTTGTCAAAATCTTGTCTTGTTCTGTTAAAGACCCTTTCCTCGGCAATCGTTCGCCAGTCATAACCCATTTGTGTGTATTCTTCTTTGCATTTTCTTTCTAGTTCAGGATATTTGGATATATAGCCCTGTTCCCAGAGCCCAATCATCTGCTCAACGGGCAAGTCTAGATTATCCTCAAAGCATAGCTGATAGTCATAGAATGTATCGATAATATTTATCTGCACAACAACACGAATCCTTTCCACCTAATTGCCCTTGCCGCTTAGTGGTTCCACCAAGCGCTCTTACTTCAGTTGGCAAATCGTTCAGCAGCGACAGCGCCTTTCTGGTTGATTCGTTATCCCCCGGCCCTTCCCTTGGAATGTCTTTATGAATTTCAAAGAAAAAACTCATGGTTTAAGTCCTCCATCTCCAGTATCTTGAATAACACCATACCCCGTTTGCGTAGGGTTCGCCGCTTAACAAGTCCTACTCCAAATTAATATCTCCTCTTTTTTGTAAGTCTAAAAGTATCTGTTGGTACGTTTGGCTGTCAATTTTGTACTTATATCTATAGATCAAATAGCTAGCCAGGATAAAGATTAGAGGAAGGATGAGCATGGCACTCTTCATGATCAAAAGACCTTCTGGGGTAACATCAGCAGCAGACTGGGCATCGTTAATCCCCGATATGATGACAGTAACGCCTACAATACCGCTTGCAACAGCTCCTCCCATTTTGTTAATAAAGGGTTGGAGGGAAAAGGTGACACTCTCATTGCGCTTACCCAACTTCCATTGGCCGTATTCTACTGTATCAGCCAAAAACATGAGCATTAAAAGCTGGATAAAGGCTTGACCTAGAAATATTAATATCCCTGCTAAACCAATATAGATCATGTTCATGGGAGAGAAGAAAAAAACCACATAACCGGCCACAACCAAAACGGTAGCAGCTGTATAGAGTGTTCTGCGGCTGAAAGCTCTGCTGAAGAGGGGAAACACTATAAGTGCCCCTATTTGGGATAGACCAAGAATGACCGCAAAGATGGAGTACATGTTCTCGTCACCATAGGCGTACTTAAAAAAATACAAGCCAAAACTTGTGGTTGTAACGTAGCCAATCATAAAGAGAGACATGGCAATGGCTGTGTAGAGAAGTTGATCGTTTTCAACAATCGCTTTAAACATACCCTTTAGCGTAGTCTCCTCTTCTT
>JAAYRO010000085.1 GCA_012518735.1 Bacillota bacterium | reverse complement strand
ATTAATACTTTGAACCTACAGAGAAAATCTGTAGGTTTTTTTATATCAGAAGGAATTAGCTCTTCTTTTGGCCAAATATGTAATCATGTAGTAGTTGAAAGGGGTCTGAAATGTGGTACGAAAACCCGCAGCAATCTTACTCTGTTTGTTCTTGACCATGACCGGTACTGCAGCTGGAGCCACCCACTATATGCGGGTTGATGAACCAGAGTTAGAGGGGGCGGCAATTCTCATTGCCGATGTCTATGAACTAGGTCACAACCAGATGATTGTGGCAAAGGATAGGGAGATCCTTTTCATGGCACAAGATGAAATTCTAGCATCCATCTCTGGGTTATCTGGTAATGTAACTGCTTTGGCTGTTGGTGACCTTACAGGCGACTATCGTTCCGAACTTGTTGTAGGAACAGATAATGCCGGTGCTGTCTATTTTTACGAATACGACGGTCATGCATGGAAACGATTTGGCAGACCTCAGTACTTGTGGGATCCTGTCACTTTTCTGGAAGTTCATGATTTTAATAATGATGGTTGGGGCGATCTGGTTGTTGTCAATGATAAAGGTGAAGCCCAGATTCTTATGTCGTGGGAAGGTGAACTATATCGTTTTTGGCAGTCACCTGCAGGAAAGCGCGTTGTACAGTTGGCTGTTTCTGATATTAACGGTGACGGTTTCCCAGAAGTGATTTATACCTTGGATTCAGGGTATGTTGGTATCCTCCAATGGGAAGATCAAGAATTAGTGCTTCTGTGGGAGAATTATCCTTGGGGCTCAATTGATAGTTTGGTAGTTCTAGACGATCGCACCTTACCAGAATGGCTAGTAGTGACCAATCAGAAAATGATATACGGTTGGCGGTGGGATTCTGGAGAAGTGGTGCTGAACAGGCATTTTTATGCACCAGACATAGGTGAAATTGTTTTTTATGTTCCTGACTCTGGCTTACTTAGTTTTTCCCGCAAAAAAGGTGCTTCTCTGTACAATCTGCAGAGTTCAGCTCTAAAAGAGCTTTGGAATGTACCAGATGTATCAGGTGTGGCAGTGTTTCCTAACGGCAGAGAGTATTTGGTAAAAGATAGTGATTGTTCCTATTATTGGCTTGTCCCTAGCGATGATGAATGGTCTATTATGGTAAACGGACGAGACATCTCTGAACAAGTGGATCTGCTTGTGAGGGGTGGAAGTCTTTTGTGCAATTTGGTTCAATCTGGGCAAGAACTTGGTTATTCTGTCGTAGGGGACGGTCCGTGGCATATATTAGGACTGGGGAACTATTTGACTGTAGAAACAGGCAGTGCTGCAGTAGAGCTTGACGGGTTAAAGATTCCTTTATCTGAACCCATAATAGAAGAGAAGGGACTTCCTTACGCTCCTCTCGACTTTTTTGGTCTTTTGGGATGGTCAGCACAGATCGATAGGGCTAGGCAGCAGATTAACTTTACTGATCGATGGGGTTGGTGGCTCTAGGCCCATATGATTTTCTCAGTGAGGCAGGCAGGAGACTAGGCCTATCGTGTGGAATTTAAGCCGGAGAACAAAACTATAACAAATTGATCATAATATGAGTTTATGGATTAAGAGGAGGAAAATGTGTGAAGAATTACGGGACAGAGTTTTTACGTAATGTGGCTTTGGTTTCACATGGAGGAGCAGGGAAAACATCCCTTGCTGAAGCGATGCTTTTCGTTGGCAAAAGCATTTCTCGCTTAGGGAGTGTTGATGAAGGAACCACTACCATGGACTATGATCCTGAGGAGACTCGCAGACAAATCTCTATTAACGCCTCCATGGCACCTGTAGAATGGAAGAATCATAAAATCAATTTATTAGATACACCAGGTTACTTTGATTTTGCTGGAGATGTCATTGCTTCTTTGACCGTATCTGATTCGGCCTTGTTGGTCGTTTGTGCTTCTTCAGGCGTTGAGGTCGGAACAGAGAAGGGCTGGGAGTATGCAGACAAAGCTTCTCTTCCAAGATCGATCTTTGTGAACAAGATGGATCGAGAAAACGCGAATTTCAATAAGGTCGTAGAGGAGCTGCGAGGTCATTTTGGTCCAAAACTCGTCCCGATTCAGCTCCCCATTGGCAGTGCGGAGAATTTCTCCGGGATCATTGACTTAGTAACAAAGAAGGCTTATTTTCTTGATGGGAAGGCCATTAAGGAAGGACCCATTCCAGCTGATATGGAAGATGCTGTAGAAGAGTATCGTGAAGAGATGATCGAAGCAGCTTCCGTTACCGATGATGAACTGATGATGAAATATTTGGAAGGCGAAGAGATTACTGATGGCGAGATTGAAACTGCCATCAAGATTGGTACACAGACTGGAGAAGTTATACCCATTCTGTGCGGTTCAGCTCTTAGTTGTCTAGGTGTAGAGCTTTTGCTTGATCACATTACCCAGTGTATGCCTTCACCAGTTGGTCGCGAGATTCAAGGCGTAAATGCTAATAGTGAGGAAGAGGTAACAATCTCAACCGATACTCCTCAACTCAATGCCTTGGTTTTCAAGACCATGGCAGATCCTTATGTTGGAAAACTCACTCTGTTTAGAGTCTTCTCAGGCACCATAAAGTCTGATTCTGCAGTTTATAATGTTCGGGTTGGAAAAGATGAGCGCATTGGTCAGCTGTTTGTTATCAAGGGTAAGGAGCAAATCGCTGTAAGCCAGATTGGTCCTGGTGACTTAGGGGCCGTTGCCAAACTTCAGGAAACAACGACGAATGATACGTTAGGCACGAAGGATAATCCAATCAAGATTAACCCAATTGATTTTCCAAAACCGACTATGACCATGGCTATTGAGCCTAAGACTAAGGGAGACGAAGATAAGATCGGTTCTGGTTTGGCTCGATTAGCCGAAGAGGATCCTACCTTTACTGTTGAAAGAAACCAAGATACAAAACAGAACCTTGTGAGTGGAATGGGCGATCTGCACCTTGAGGTTATGTGTAGTCGTCTCCAGAAGAAGTTTGGCGTTGAAGTAGAGCTTGACACGCCCCTAGTACCATATCGAGAAGCGATTCGGGGTACTGCAAAGGTAGAGGGTAAGCACAAGAAACAATCTGGTGGACGGGGTCAGTACGGACATGTGTGGCTAGAACTCTCTCCAGGTGCTCCTGATCAAGAGGATCGATTAGAATTTATCGACGATATCTTCGGAGGAGCAGTTCCTAGACAGTATATCCCAGCAGTGGAAAAGGGCTTGTTGGAAATTCTAGACGAAGGACCTTTGGCAGGATATCCAGTAGATAGTATTAGGGTTTCTCTGTTCGATGGTTCTTATCACGCGGTAGACTCGTCAGAGATGGCATTTAAGATCGCAGCTTCTATGGCGTTTAAGAAGGGCTTTTTGGACGCAAAACCAGTTCTCCTTGAACCTATTATGAATGTAGAGGTAGTTGTACCAGAAGCGTTCATGGGTGATGTTATGGGCGATATGAATAAGAAACGGGGTCGAATTTTAGGAATGGAGCCTCGCAGTGGTCAGCAGGTCATTAAGGCTCAAGTACCAATGGCAGAGATGTTTAAGTATGCTATTGACTTGCGCTCTATGACGCAAGGACGAGGCAGCTTCACTTCCGAGTTCAGCCATTATGAAGAAGTACCTGGTCAAATCGCTGAACAGATTATTGCCCAAAGACAGCAAGAAGATGAATAAATTATAGTGTTTTAGATATGCAGCCTCAATTGTAGGGGCTGCATATTTTTTTCTGCCCTACATATGGTTGTAGAGGGGTGATCTATGTGCGAACGGTGAATCGGGTAAATGGGAAGAAGGTCAGAACGCTTGATGGTTTGGCAGTATTTGAGGGATTGGTCATAGCGTTTGTCCTGTTAATAATCGTGTCATTTCTCTTGGCCATATTGGCTCTGCTCTTTGATTGGCAAGCTTCCACAGGACTATTGAATGTCATTACCCATGCTTGTGTCTTGGTTGGAGCAGTGTTCACAGGGCGACGGTGCACCTGTAAGGCTTGGTTGAATGGTATACTCTTAGGAATTGTGTCTTTAGTACTTATTACATGGTTTGGTGCCAATAAGTCATTCTTGACGTGGCTGTGGTTTCAACGCCTATTTAGTATGGGTTTTGTGGCTATGTTAGGGGCTATTCTCGGTGGATTTCATTGAGCAATGGTCTTGACAACGTTTCGAGTTTATGGTTAAATATTCTTAATTAGAAGCGAAAAGACGATGAAGGGAAGAGTATACAGTACGTGTTTTCTCCAGCGAGCTAGGAAAAGGTGAGAGCCTAGTGAAAAGTGTATTGTAGAAGGACATCCTGGAGTTGTGGCCTGAATGAAGTAGGGTACACCGGTTTTCCACCGTTATCTGGGCTAAAGACAACTCTACCAAAGGGTTTGAAGTTGGGTGGCACCACGGATCTCTCGTCCCATACAGGACGGGAGTTTTTTGTTGGTAGGGTGAATTAGGGTGGCACCGCGTCTTTGTTCGCCCCTAGTCCATTGGACTAGGGGTATTTTTTTGAAGGAGGATGGATATGGAAAGAGTATTAATCTCGGAGTTAGGACACTGGATGGGAAAGGATGTGGTTCTTAAGGGGTGGGTACACCGCTTACGTTACTTAAGTAACGTAGTGTTTCTAATACTGCGGGACAGAACAGGGGAGATCCAAGTTGTAATAGACCCGAAACTACTTCACAGTCTTTCTCTTTCAACCGAAAGCGTTGTTGAGGTGCGGGGAGTTGTGACACCCGAACCAAGAGCTAGGGCCGGATATGAGGTTGCAGCCCAGCATATTAAAGTGCTCTCGCGGGCTGCAGCAGAGCTTCCTTTAACAATTAACGGGCCGAGTTTGGATGCCTCCCTTGAGACCATATTGGACAATCGAACCCTAAGTCTGCGGCATGAGAAGGTTCACCCAATCTTTAAGATTCAGGCAGCATTGGTCCATGGTTTTCAGAAATTCCTGAATAAAAAGGGCTTCGTTCAGGTTTTTACCCCTAAGATTGTTAAGAGTGGAACTGAGGGCGGCACTGAGTTATTCTCCGTTCAGTATTTCCAAGAAAAAGCCTATTTAGCTCAGAGCCCTCAGTTCTACAAACAAATGATGGTAGGGGCAGGCTATGAGCGGGTCTACGAAGTTGGTCATGTTTATCGAGCTGAGCGCCACGCAACGAGTCGACATCTAAATGAGTACATCAGCCTCGACTTGGAAGTGGCATTTATCGACAGTGAAGAAGATCTGATGGAACTAGAAAATGAACTATTGGATTCGATGTTTTCTTATGTAGCACAGCACTGTTCAAACGAATTGAAGACATTAGGCGTGGTTCTGCCAACCGTACCCCAAATTCCGCGCATTCCGTTAAAGACTGCCTCTAAGATCTTAGCAGAAGTCTATAGTAAGACTGATTTGAATGGCGATCTAGACCCAGAAGGTGAACGTTTACTCTGTCAATATATAAAAGAGACAAGGGGCAGTGATTTTGTCTTTATCACTTCATACCCTTGGGAGAAGAGACCTATGTATACTATGCCGAAGGAGAACGGATTAACAGGCAGTTTTGACCTGCTGTTTCGAGGTCTTGAAATCACCACTGGCGGACAGCGAATTCACGACTACGCCCAACTAAGAGACAACATGATCAAGAAGGGACTCAATCCTATACACTTTGAAGATTACCTTGTCAACTTTAAACAGGGAATGCCCCCTCATGGAGGTTTGGCTATTGGTTTGGAACGCTTAACAGCTCAAATGCTCGGTTTGAAAAACGTAAGAGAAGCATCTCTATTTCCCAGAGACAGGCATCGTTTGACTCCATAGTGACAGCAATGGCATGAAATAGGCAATAGGGAAGATTATGAACGTGAATTTGGTGATACTTCATAAACTATTTTAGTCCGCCAAGGAGTAGGTATGGACCAGCAAGCTGCAAATGAAGCGTTCTCAGAGTGTCCATTATTGATCGCCCAAACGAGACTGCTGCGGGTGCATAAGAATCGATTACTGGATAAACTAAGAGCTTGAGAGAATAAAGTAGTAAAAAAGCCTCTTTCAGATATACTATCCGAAAGAGGCTGAAAGTTCTAATGGAATAAAAATGGCAGGGGAGACAGGAATCGAACCCGCAGCCCTCGGTTTTGGAGACCGATGCTCTGCCAATTGAGCTACTCCCCTGCGAACAATTCTTATAATAACATAGGAATTGATTTGGGTCAACTCTTTTTGTCAATGTATACTTAGATTCTGTCACGTTTTTGCTTAACTGATATCTTCTTTGCATGGGCAGGAATTCCCTTCACTACTGTCTAAATAGATAGTTTGAACACATAAAACTTCAACACAACATAAAGGAGTGGACCATTAGGTGAAACAGAATCTTGGAAAAGTGCCGGTTGGGGTATCAAACCGTCACATCCATCTTTCAGACGAAGATTTAGAAACTTTATTTGGTGAAGGCTACAAATTGACAGTTAGAAACGAGCTGTCTCAGACTGGTCAATTTGCAGCAGACGAAACAGTAACAATTCAAGGGCCGAAACGATCTATGGATAGAGTGCGCATTTTAGGACCAACTCGGTCACAAACGCAGGTTGAAATATCTCGAACAGATTCATTTACTTTAGGAGTTACCCCTCCAGTGCGTGATTCTGGTTCCTTAGAAGGCTCTCCAGGTATAACCATTATTGGACCAAAGGGGCAGATCACTCTAGATAAGGGTGTAATTATTGCTCAACGCCATATTCACATGACGCCAGAGGATGCAGAGGCTTTCCAGGTGAAGGACAAGGATATTGTGTCAGTCAAAGTTGATGGAGAACGAGCTTTGACATTTGATAATGTGCTGATCAGAGTGCGAGATGACTTTGTCCTAGAAATGCATATTGATACAGATGAAGCTAACGCAGCTGCCTTATCTAATGGGCAGATGGTAGAGGTTTGGCGTTAGTTACGTTAGAACAGTATTCAACCACTAGTCTAGAGAGGTGAAATTATTGGACTTGCAGAGAATTGCTCATGTTGTAAGAGGTCTTTCTGCCGATGGTGTAGAGAAAGCGAAGTCTGGTCATCCTGGACTGCCATTAGGATGTGCCGAAATTGGCAGTGTATTGTTTTTTGACGTTCTCAATCATAATCCTGCCAACCCTAATTGGGCTAATAGAGATCGGTTTATCCTGTCTGGTGGGCATGGATCCATGCTGTTGTATTCCCTTCTTCATCTTACCGGATACGACGTTTCCTTAGATGACTTGAAGTCTTTCAGACAGTTAGGCTCAAAAACCCCTGGACATCCTGAGTACGGTGATACTCCAGGTGTAGAAACGACAACCGGACCCTTAGGACAAGGAATAGGGAATGCTGTTGGAATGGCAATCGGTGAACGGATGGCAGCAGCTCGGTTTAACCGTCCTGGGTATGAGATTGTAGACCATTATACGTATGTACTTGCTGGTGATGGCGACCTTATGGAAGGCATTAGCTCCGAAGCGTCGTCTTTTGCAGGACATCTAAAGTTGGGTAAACTGATAATGATCTACGACTCTAATAGAATTACCATTGAAGGGTCGACCGATATTACCTTTACTGAGTCTGTAAAGGATCGGTATCTTGCTTATGGATGGCATGTACAAGAAGTAGACGGACATAACATTACCGAACTACAGCAGGCAATTGCTGAGGCTCAGAAAGTGACGGATCAACCGAGCTTAATCGTGGCCCGTACGCAAATTGCCCAAGGAGCACCGACTAAAGTAGGTACTGCTGGAGCCCACGGCTCTCCATTAGGTGAAGAAGAGATTGCTGGTTTGAAGAGAGCGATTGGACTGCCTGAAGACAAACATTTCTATGTACCTGATGATGTTCAATCTCTAGCTCAAGTTGTAACAGAAAAAGGACAGAAAAAAGAAAAAGAGTGGGAAGAACGTTTTGCAGAATGGAAAAAAGCACATCCTGATCTTGCTGAGCAGTGGGATGCATGGACTAATGGAGAACTTCCAGAAGATATCGATGAAGTATTAACACTCTTTTCCGAAGGTACAACAATAGCCACCCGTGCTGCCAGCGGCCAAGTACTGAACGCTCTAGCTGAGAAAGTGGAGAACCTGGTAGGAGGTTCGGCAGACTTAGCACCCTCTACTATTACCTATCTTGAAGGAAAGGGCGATATTCGACCAACTGATTTTAGTGGACGTAACTTTAACTTCGGTGTACGAGAACATGGGATGGGTTCTGTTCTAAATGGGTTAAGCCTTTACGGAATGTTCCGAGTTTTTGGAGCCACCTTCCTTGTATTCTCCGATTATATGCGCCCAGCAATACGGCTATCTGCCCTAATGAAACAGCCTGTTGTGTATGTTTTTACCCATGACTCAATATTTGTGGGAGAAGACGGTCCTACGCATCAGCCTATTGAGCAAACAGAATCGCTGCGTCTTATTCCTAATCTGCACGTATATCGACCAGCGGATGCGGAAGAAACAGCGTGGAGTTGGGTAGAGGCACTACGTCGAACAGATGGACCTAGTGCTCTGATACTAACTCGTCAAGGACTGCCAGTGAGCGAGAAACCAGCAGGATGGGATTTCACCAAAGGCGGTTATATTGTCAAAGAAGAGACAAAACCGTTATCTATTGTGTTGGTAGCTGCCGGTAGTGAAGTAAGCCTTGCGCTGGATGCAGCTGAACTTGTTGAGAAAGAAGGATTAGGAGTTCGAGTTGTTTCTATACCTTGTCGTGAAGTCTTCCTAGAGCAGGATGAAGACTATCGCTCCAGTGTCATTCCTATTGATGTTCCCACATTGGCCATTGAATTAGGAGTAGGCAGTGGATGGTACAGCATCAATCCAAAAGGTAATGTTTCAGTCTGCTCGCTCAATCGATTTGGTGCTAGTGGACCAGGTAAGCAAGTGGCCGAATACCTAGGATTTTCCGCAGAGAAAATCGCTAAACGTGCTTTAGAAATTGCCCAAACGAAATAAGAGAGAGTCGCCTACGGGGCGACTCTTTTTCATACAGCCTCTAATAACTGTCTACATTAGGAAACTGACTTTGGTGTGCAAATTGTGTTTGATAACCAGAAAACTTTTGATGCTGTTTACCTATATGACTAGGTTGTTCTGCCTGCAGCGTATACCAACCCTTTTCGAACATTAGGTTAAATAGATCTCGGGCAGCGTGGTGAGTCTGGGTGAGAATATGGAGAACATCTCGAAATAGATCTTGATGGCTCGTCTCTCGTACGAATACATTAAACCCATCGGTAAGGTACTTTTCGGTGGAGAGCATATCGTTGAGCCGGTCTCGATCATTAAAGTCTGGCCCTTTTACTTTAGGCAGCTGACCAGTGGAGGGATTCTTAATAGTTGGGGATTGGGCCCCACCATACTGCTGCTGATAGCTGCTGCCATATGATCCGTACTGATTGTGCATTCTTTCTCCTCCTGTCTATTGTTGGTAATTTGTTGTATAAGACTGTTGAGCATCGTACTGCTGTTGCGGTCTAAAATGGTTCAACAGAATTTCGTAATGGGTTTGATGCAT
>JAAYRO010000011.1 GCA_012518735.1 Bacillota bacterium | reverse complement strand
GTATGATTTTGTTCGCATAACTAAATTATACCAAGATACGGGTTCCTTCGCGAGCCCGTATTTTTGTTTTACATACAAAAAGAGCCGTGCAAAATGAACTAACTAGAGTTCATTTTGCAACAGCCCCCTTTGAATTAATACGCTTTCACTTCTGTCCAAATTCGGTCGTAGTCCTTTAAGGTCTTGCCAAGACTTACAAATACCTCTGCGTTAACCAAATCCTCTTCATCAGGATATGCCACTTTACTTTGGGCAATCTCGGGATCAAGCATCTTACGTGCCTCCTTATGAGGCGTAGCATAACCTGTATAATCTGCATTGCGGAATGCAATATCTGGACGATTTAAGAAGTCAATAAACTTCTCTGCCCCTTCTTTGTTCTTCGCATTCTTAGGAATGGCCATTCCGTCAAACCACAAGTTGGTTCCTTCTTTAGGAATAGCGTAATCCAAGTCAGGATTCTCCTGCATACCGTAGATGGCTTCTCCAGACCAAACTAAAGCAAGTGCTGCCTCACCCGCGACCATCTTATCTTTCGCTTCATCCACAACATAAGCAAGAACTAACGGCTTTTGCTCTTTTAAGAGTCTGCCGGCCTCCTCAAGCTCCTGAATATCGGTAGTGTTGAGCGAATAACCCAACTTCAATAGTGCTGCCCCAATAGAATCTCTTTGACTATCGAGCATGAGAATCTCCTTACTGTACTTAGGGTCCCAAAGGATATCCCAACTGTCTACAGGTTCATGAACCATAGTAGTATTGTACAAAATCCCCATTGTTCCCCACATATAAGGAACCGAATACTCATTGTTTGGGTCATAATCCTGCCCCACAAACCGCTCATCAATATACTTAAAGTTAGGAATATTGTCCAAGTTGATTTTCTCCAACATTCCTTCGTCACGCATACGCGTAATCATATAATCCGAAGGGAAGATCAGATCGTAGGTACTGCCCCCTGACTTGATCTTAACATACATATCTTCATTCGTAGCAAAGGTGTCATAGACAACCTTAATACCTGTTTCTTTTTCAAATTCCCCTAACACATCTTCATCAATATAGTCACCCCAGTTATACACATACAGGGTCGGTGTATCTTTCTTACACCCGCTAAGAATCAGCGCGACTAGCAGCAAACTCATAAGAATAATCAACAATCTCCTTTTGCGGCCCATGCTTACCATTCCTTTCCTTTTTCTCATCTCTCCCCTGCCTAATATTTACAATAACGAGCAGTACGAGAACAAACGTAAACATGATTGTGGACAAGGCGTTGATTTTTGGATTGATCCCTCTTCGCGCCATAGAGTAAACAGTGATGGAAAGGGTAGAAACGCCTGACCCGGTCGTAAAGAAACTAATAACAAAATCATCAATGGACAAGGTAAACGCTAACAGTAGTCCTGTGACTATCCCTGGCATAATCTCTGGGATAATGACTTTTCGAAACGCGTACCACGGTGTGGCGCCCAAATCCACAGCTGCCTCGTACAGATGTATATTCAGCTGCCGCAATTTGGGCAGGACAGACAAAATCACATACGGGATATTAAACGTAATATGAGCCAACAACAAAGTGAGGTACCCTAAACGAACACGAGCAAATACAAACAGAATCATCAAGGAAATGGCTGTAACAATATCAGGATTCAACACAGGAATGTACGTAAGATTCATTACCAGTTTTCTCCGCCATCCATGGGAGTTATGAATCCCTATGGCAGCGATTGTCCCAATGATTGTAGCTATAACCGCTGCACTTATCCCAATAATCAATGTAGAATATAAGGAATTCATTATCGTACGGTCCCGAAACAGCTCTCCGTACCATCTTAGGGTGAATCCGCCCCACGTTCCTCTGGAACGAGCATCGTTAAAGGACAAGGCGACCAAAACTGCAATGGGCAGATACAAAAAGGCGAAAATTAGATAAATATAGGTGCGCTGTAGAAACTTTACCATAATGTCGCCCCCTGTTCTTCGCCTTCAAAGAAGGACATAATGGCCATACTGATCAAGATAAACACGATCATGATCATGGAAATGGCTGAACCAAATCCCCAATCGCCTACTACTAGGAATTGCTGCTCAATTAGGTTACCAATTAACGTAAACTGACCACCACCGAGCAATCGAGAAATTACAAAAGTGGTCAAAGCTGGCATGAACACCATCGTTACTCCTGAAATAACTCCAGGCAGGCTGAGAGGAAGAATTACTCGAGTAAAAACTATCAGGGAATTTGCCCCCAAGTCTTCTGCTGCCTCTAACACCCCTCGATCAATCTTGCTTAACACCGAATAAATCGGGAGCACCATAAACGGCAGGAAGTTGTACACCATACCAAGAACGACAGCGTAATCTGTGTATAAAATGTTGAGTCGGGGCATCCCCAAATTCACCAGCAGTGAGTTTAAAAAACCATTTCTCTCAAGAATAGTGAGCCACGCGTACGTTCTCAACAAGAAATTCATCCACATGGGAATTACAAAGAGAAGCATCAACGTATTCTTACGGGAAAACGCTTTGCCTGCCATAATCAGAGCTGCGGGATAACCTAAAACCAGACAGACTACCGTGCTGATAACAGCTAAGGTGATAGACCGCCACAAAACCCGCAGATAAATAGGTTCAAAGAATCGGCTGAAATTCTGCAGTGACACTACGGCGCCATCGGGTCCAGATATGGTAAACGCGTAGTAAACAACTAACAGCAGCGGGATGACAGTAAACAGAATCATCCAAACCATGTACGGAACCATCACCGACGATCGCTTCATGAGGCCATCACCTTCTTCATGACGTGAATGTCCATAGGTGTTATATCCAAGCCTACAGAGGTACCCACTGGTTCCATTGCAGTGCTATGAACCAACCACTTTATTCCATTGCTTGACTCAATAATCATCTCATAATGAACACCGAGGAAAGTGACGGATCTAACTACACCCTGCAGTTTTGCATTCTCTAACGGGATTAATTGAAAGTCCTCTGGACGAATTACAACATCCACCGGTTCGTCCTTATCAAATCCAAAATCCACACAGTCGAAACGTTCTCCAGCAAATTCCACAATACGGTCTGCCCGCATTATGCCGTCGACGATATTGCTCTCACCAATAAACCCAGCCACAAACGCATTTTTCGGTTCATTGTAAATCATCTCTGGTGATCCGACCTGCTGAATCTCACCATCGTTCATTACGACCACCGTATCAGACATGGATAGGGCTTCTTCTTGATCATGAGTGACAAAAACAAACGTAATTCCCAGTTGTTTCTGCATATTTTTCAGTTCCTGCTGCATCTCTCGACGAAGCTTGAGATCAAGTGCAGCTAAAGGCTCATCCAACAACAGAACCTCAGGCTCATTAACTAACGCCCTGGCAATGGCAACTCGCTGCTGCTGCCCTCCGCTTAAGGAGTCGATATCTCGCTTTTCAAAACCGCTGAGATTAACCAGCTTCAGCATACTTTCTACTTTATATCGAATAGTTTTCTCATCCAATTTCTTAATTCGCAATCCGAATGCGATATTCTCATATACATTCATGTGGGAGAAAAGAGCATATCGCTGAAAGACGGTGTTAACCCGCCTCTTATAGGGAGGGACATTACTAATATCCTTTCCTTCAAACAAAATAGTCCCTGTAGTAGGCTGCTCAAACCCACCGATTAAACGTAAGGTCGTAGTCTTACCACATCCGCTAGGTCCTAACAGGGTTAAAAATTCGTTCTTTCGAATGTATAAGTCAATTCCCTTGAGTGCTTGTGTTCCATCATACTGCTTCGAGACCCCATTGAGCTGCACAATATTCTCAGGCATGCTCCGTTCCCCCTTTCATATTTCTAAAAACTAGGTGGTGTAG
>JAAYRO010000084.1 GCA_012518735.1 Bacillota bacterium | reverse complement strand
TTACACTATAACGCTGTGAATCAAACGTCCCAGTACAGTAGTTGGCCACCTGTTCACACCACTTCCCGCTTTGACACGAAGTCTGCAGTGCTCCAAAAACATCAAAACCATCTGGTCCCGACAATACCGTTATGTAAGTTATGTTTTCCCCCCGAAAATGATGGAGAATCCTTTCCTCTAAGTGTTCAGCAAATCGAATTCCAGGTGCGAACTCTCGTTTCATGGCCTCCAATACTTCCGTCATTCCTCGGAGCTGATGTGCAACAAATGGGTCTGCAGATTCTTGTATAGTAGAAGTAAGCTCTTGAAAAACCACTAGACATTGGGACATTTTCTTATCCATTACGTCCCGCAGACGTTCCGTATAACTGTCTTGGCGTTTCCGAAACAAGCTCGTCCCTGGTGTAACTCTTGCCAATTGACTCCAAATTCCTCCGGGAGTAAGACGAACAGCAAGAGCTGCAGCACACGATAGGAGCAGACTCTGGATTGTTTCTACATCGGCAGGACCACCTGTAGATAAGAATACTGCTAAGATAGGCCCAATAAACAATCCACAAGGTAATTTAGATAATGCGCCTGTTAAAAGCCCACACGTCACTACCATTAGGGCAAATAATGAAGACTCACCTAATAGTAAACTAACTAGGGCTAAACAAGAACCTACCATAGAAGCGACTGCTATTCCACCTAGACGGGCAGCACCAATGGTCAGGTAGAAAATCAAGAAAAACCGAATCGATAATCCTCCCCAGTGCATGTCCATGGCTAGGACAGCTGAAAACAACAGCAACACCCACTGGGCCTCTCGATAAGCTAATCGCTCTGAAGTTCGCCTACACAATGTAACATAAATCAGCCTGTAGGCGATAACCGCAAAGGTACCCTCTGCTAATCCTACTACAAACACCATGGGAATGGGATACAGTAGAAAGTGAATCGGTACCTTTAGTAATACCAGAGAGCCGATTAACCAATACTTCCAGTATTGAGAAGACGAAGATGCAGATTCTTTAACCATCCATAACAGCGCGAATACTGCGTAATAAGGTACTGAATTCCGTACCCCAATTCTGGAGGTTAATCCCACAAGAGTCCCCAACAAAGGCATAATCATCTGTACTTTAGAACCTGTAGCTCGAAGCGCACCTATGTACGCTAACCCAAAAGGCCACAGTTCTCCAAAGATAGCCGATCGACCTAACAAGAATCCTACAGCTGTCAAAACAAGAGGAATATCTGTTGGGATGGGAAGTTGAATGCTTTGGATCCTCTTAGCGTCTCTCCCAACACCCAATGGAATATTCCTATAAGCTCCCAAAACAGAAGATTCTGATCGTTCCATAGGTTATCATCTCCAGTTAAAACCCCCATAACTAGTACGGTATCAGATAGCTAGTGAGAGTCCTGTCGAAGGGCATGGCACAACCAGAACGATTTTCCTAAAATTTCCTGTAAACCCAAAAAACCTTACACAGAGTGTAAGGTTTTGTAGATAATATCTTGGTAGCGGCGGCTGGATTTGAACCAGCGACTCTACGGGTATGAACCGTATGCTCTGACCAACTGAGCTACACCGCCACGACAAGATTTATTATACCTAGGGTAAAACCTAAAGTCAAGTCTCAATTCTCGAATTTAACCTAAAACAGATGGTGTTGAATGATAAACGATGCAAAAACGAGTGAAACCATAGAAATGAGCTTAATCAAAATATCTAGAGATGGTCCTACAGTATCTTTGAGTGGATCCCCTACAGTATCTCCAGTTATGGCTGCCATGTGTGCTTCAGAACCCTTTCCACCAAAGTGACCTTCTTCAATGTATTTCTTGGCATTATCCCAAGCACCACCAGAGTTTGCAGTAAACACCGCTAGAGCTATCCCAGACAGTAAACTTCCTGCTAATAGACCTACAACACCCTCGACCCCGAAAATCAAGCCAACGGCAATAGGGCTTAAAAGAGCAATTACAGAGGGCATTATCATTTCTCTAAGGGCAGCCTGCGTACAGATATCTACGCACTGAGCGTAATCTGGCTTACTGGTTCCCTCTAAGAGACCTTTGATTTCCCTAAACTGACGGCGCACTTCCAAAACAACCTTTTGAGCTGTACGCCCTACCGCCGTCATAGTTAAAGCACTAAAAACAAAGGGAAGCATACTGCCTAACAGCAGACCAGCCAATACATTTGTATTGAGAACACTAAAGTCAAGCATTAACTCCAAACCAAGATCATTAGCAATCAGTATTACTTGATCTCGATAAGCTGCAATCAGAGCTAAAGCCGCTAGCGCTGCTGAACCAATACAGAATCCTTTTCCCGTAGCAGCCGTTGTATTACCAAGGGAGTCTAGGGCATCAGTACGTTCTCTAACGATAGGCTCTTGATGACTCATTTCTGCAATTCCACCAGCATTGTCTGCAATAGGTCCGTAAGCATCTGTAGCCAACGTAATACCAAGGGTACTCAACATCCCTACAGCTGCTAATCCAATACCATATAGACCTAGACTGAAATTACCTGCTCCTCCCGAAACATAGAAGCTTGCAATAATGGTCAAGACTATGATAAACGTAAAGGGAGCAATGGATACCATCCCCACAGATAAGCCTTGAATAATAACAGTCGCATGGCCGGTGGCTGCACTTTCTGCTACTGTTTTGGTAGCGCCGTATTGGGCCGATGTATAATACTCTGTAATTAACCCAATCCCGATTCCACACAGCAAACCAAAAAGAACTGCAAAATACATACCTACATTATCCCAACCCAATAAAGCAGCAATAACGAATAAAGAAACAATAGCAATAATGCCACCAGCAACAAACACTCCCCGACGTAAAGCCCGCAGGAGCTCCCCTTGGCTGGCCTCTTCCCCAGTGCGAACGAAACGCATTCCCACAATAGACGCTAAGACACCAATCCCTGCCATTGCCAGAGGAACCACAACTCCCTGTAATCCAAAGCCTGCTGATACAGCTAAAGCACAAGTTGCCACAATAGCGCCTACGTACGATTCGTACAAGTCAGCTCCTAAACCAGCAACGTCCCCAACGTTATCCCCTACATTGTCTGCAATAACTGCAGGATTTCGAGCATCATCTTCTGGTATACCAGCTTCCACCTTACCAACAAGATCTGCCCCTACATCAGCAGCTTTAGTAAAAATTCCACCACCGACCCGAGCAAAGAGAGCCATACCACTAGCACCCATCCCGAAATTAAGCATGGTGCTGGTTATGATCTGGATACGAGCTGTTTCTTCCATACCTCGATAAACCCAATTTAGAAGGAAATACCAAAAACTCAAATGGAATAACCCTAACCCAACAACCGTTAAGCCCATTACAGCTCCGCCAGCAAAAGCCACACGTAGAGCCGAATTTAGGCTGCTGCGAGCTGCGTAAGTAGTACGAGAGCTGGCCTGTGTTGCAACGGTCATGCCAATGAAGCCTGCAAGAGCTGAGAAAGCAGCTCCCGAAAGGAAGGCCCAGGGGACAAAAACGTTCAAATACCCAAAATGCACAAAAACATATAGTACTGCAAACATCCCAAGGAAGAAAACTACTACTGTACGATACTGACGCCTGAGATATGCCCTAGCCCCGATGCGGATGGCTCCTGCTATCTCCTGCATTTCCTCTGTACCTTCCTCATACTTCATTACAGTCTTTGCAAAATAAACGGCAAACAGCAATGCAATCACGGAACTAATCGGTGCAAGATAAACTAAATACTCTGCCATTTCTCGACGCTTCCTTTCTGTTGAATGCAAGTTTGAACTGATATGTCTAGTTGAGAAGGGTAATTTCCCCAAAATCCCCCAACTTATAAAATCCTTCTCCGCTCCACCTCCAAATCCTCCAGGTCTATTACAATTAATCAACAATAATTTTTCCTCTTCCCCATCTTACACCATCAATCTATGGTGCCATACTCGAATGGTATAGTTATAATTAGAGAGACGAAACTATTTGGAGGTGGCATTTGTGCACCATCGCATGAAGAAACTCGTGTTTCTATCTGCAATTATCGTATTAATTACTTCTTTTAGTTGTGCCCGAAATGGATGGGCAAACACTGAAGAAATGCCTAGTATTAAGGGACGTGTCATACAGGTGACTCCGGGAGAAAAAACACCAACTTCCAGCGGAGGCTTAGAAACACAAATTGTAACCATCAAACTCACATCAAAACCGTATAAGAATCAGGTTATCACCATCAGCAATACCTTAACTGGTCATCCCTTATACGATATAGAGGTGAAAGAGGGAGACCGAATCATTGTGCAGTCAGCTGAGGTTGATGGTAGAACCGAGTTCTATATTGCCGAGTTTTCTAGAGAGGCTCCCCTTCTACTAATAACGATCTTGTTTGTTCTATCTGTTCTCATAGTAGGCGGCGTCAAAGGGGCAAAAGCCATTATTTCCCTAGTCATAATGGGACTGATCATTTTCTATATCATGTTACCCCTCATTCTCAGAGGATTTAACCCCATTCTGGTTACTGTAGGGCTTTCCTCGGTAATGACTGGGTTGTTCTTGTTTTTCATTGGAGGCTATAATCGAAAAACAGCAGCAGCTATTCTTGGAACTATAGGCGGACTTGTGGCAGCAGGACTGCTTGCTTACTTTGTGGGAAAAGCCAGCTATTTAACGGGGTTATCATCAAGTGAAGCTCAAATGCTTGATTTTCTCCAATCGGATATTGATTCCCAAGGCTTACTCTTTGCAGGAATGATAATTGGTGCTTTAGGTGCAATTTTAGATGTAGGAATCAGTATTGCCTCCGCCATGGAGCAGATCAAAGAAGCCGCTCCCGAGAGCGACTTTCAGACGCTGTTAACGCGAGGGCTTCATGTAGGCCGAGACATGATGGCCACCATGTCTAACACCCTCATATTAGCTTATGTAGGAACAGCGTTACCTTTATTACTATTGTTTCAAGCAGGTAATAGTTCGTGGTCGAGCGTTATTAACCTTGACTTGATTGCCACCGAAATTGTACGGGCTTTAGCAGGCAGTATTGGTCTGACTCTAGCTATCCCTCTGACTGCCCTTGCTGCTGGTATTCTGCTGGTCAAGCCCATAGACAAAGACTAGAACTTGTGCTACAACCTCGTATAACTCTGGAGGAATCTCCTCTCCAACGGGTATGGCAAGCAGAGCACGAACTAGATCTTTGTTTTCAAACAAGGGAACCTTACTTTCACGCGCAATTTGAATGATCTTTTCTGCTAAAGGACCATATCCAGAAGCTACCACTTGGGGAGCTTCATTTCGTCGGGGATTGTACCGTAAAGCAACAGCTTTTCTCATCTCTATCCCCTCACATCGATGAACGAAACATACTCATCTGCCATACCTACAAGCTCTGTCCAAGCTAAGGGTTTAACATCTGGATTTATGACGACAGTTGACTCTACCTGCTCCCACCCCTGTTCCTTCAACTCTGCGTTCAGTAAGGCCAATCCTTTTTCTAAGCGCTTTTTTGTCACTGAGTTATCTACAACGAACTCACAGCTCACCTCAGTGCCAACCAGCTCAATCTCGACCTGTACCATACCTAGAGTTTGTGTAGGAAGATCCAGCATGACACGATATCGTTCCTTTATGAGCTTATGGGATGATCCGTGTTCTTTTGATTGAGCCTCTTTAGTAAGTCGAATCCAACCAGCAAACACACTCTCACCGAGGAGTACTGGCCAGGCAAAGACAAACTGGGTACCGTTTCCTTTTTGATTAACTAAATTCTCAAGAAGCCTCTCCTGCAGGAACACCTTGGTGAACTGGACGACCGTCTCAGTATCCTCTTTTCCGATCTTTTCTGCTAGTTGAGACCGAGAAACCCACAAGTGGGGACTGCCTAACACTTGTTCTAGTTCAGAGAGCCTTTCGTTTACTACCAGCGGTTCTTTTAGTCCAAAGAGTTCTGAGTGCTCCATAAGATCTACCAATTCTGGCAGCAGAGGAAATCCTCCCTTAACTAGCGGCAGAACTGCCTCTAACTGACCCCGCTCCGCCCAAGGTACTAAGACTGAAACAGTCTCTTCTTTCACTGGTAAACCAAGCTTAACAAGGGATTCTACTACCGCGACTGCCTCTTCTGTAGGTTGAATATTGAGTTTAAGCAAGGCCTGTTCCGCTCTAGATGGAGGTTCATGTTGGGGAACAGCAGCAGAAGAGGAAGGCATTACTCTTACTTCCAACCTGTTCCCATCCAACAGACTCAATTCTACACTATCACCACGACTAAGGTGTATTAGCGTATCTCCCTTCTCTACTGAAAGGCGGGGCAATTCGACCTCCTGCCCCTGGACCCGCAGAACAAGAGCATGGGCCAAAACCTGGTCCACAATCGCCTCCACAGATCCCCTCTCGCCCAACAGTGTTACCAACCAGTCAAACGATTGACTAGAAAACAGGATTTCCCTCCTAAGCAGCGACAAATCTATGCGCATCGTCAGAACCTCCCTAAGACCATCTAGTTCTTGAGGTAACGCCACACTTCTCTCAAACTAGGCCGCTTACCATACATTAAGACTCCAATCCGATAAATACGGGATGAAATCCAAGCCCCAACCACAATGGAAACGAGCAAAATGAGTACAGACGAAACCACCTGAATCGTCGGCGGATTGGTTAGGACCAACCTTGAGAACATTACCATCGGAGAGGTAAAAGGTATTAAAGACGCTGCCACGGCAAATGTACTGTTAGGATTAGAAAAGGAAACAAAGGAAGCAAAGAAACCGACGATAATAATCATGAGAATAATCGTTACCACTTGATTCACTTCTTCTACACGACTAACTACGGCTCCACCAGCTGCGAAAATAGACGCATAGAAGAAGAAACCTAATAAGAAAAACAACCCAAACCACAATAAAGTCGAAACGGGTATATTACCTAACGCTAAACCTAATTGGCTGTAGTTACCAAATAAACCCGTTTTTCTAATACCCATCATTGCAAGACCGGTCCCAATCCAAATTGCAAACTGCAGAATGCCTAGAGCGCCAATTCCAATAATCTTACCGAACATTAACTCTAGAGGTTTTACAGTAGCAATCATCACTTCCATTATTCTAGAACTTTTTTCTTCTGCAACACCGGAAGCGACCATATTCCCATACATAACCAGAGCCATATAGATCATAAACAGTAAGAAATAGGCCAGCACTAGAGACTGGGAGTATTCCTCCGAATCAATTTCTTTCCCATCTGCATCTGCTGTGCCGATTTGGCGGACTCGTAGATCTACTCGCTGGAATAAAGTGCCCATTTCCTCCTCTGAAAGACCTAATCGTTCTGCATTGGCACGGGTTAAGGCCCGGTTAATAATGGCTTGCAGTCGTGAGTTCTGAGCTAGATTCGAACCGTCAATGGTGGCCAGAGTGAACAAGGGCGGATCTACAAGCAGTAATCCTGTCATGTTTTCCTCCAGTACAATCTGAAATGCTTCTTTTTCATTTAGTCCTGCTGCCAGTGTAAATCGTACTTCTTCCTGACCGTAAACATCCTCACTTACTTCCTGCAGATAGGGAAAGAAACTCTCTGTTTGTTCTAAAACCATTACATCTAAATGACCTGCTTCAAACCCACTCTCCAAGTACCCAACGAGGGCGGGCACAAAGGTAAGGCCGATGAAAACAAGCATCCCTAGAATCGTTGTAATAATATAAGGAGCACCCTTCACTCGAGACATAAAGTCCCGTTTAACCAAGACAGGTATCATTTTCATGCTCCTTCCCCCACTTTCTCCACAAAAATCTGATCCAAGGATGGTTCAACTAACTCAAATCGTGTTACTTGACCAGCTTCCATAGCCGTAGCCAGCACCTGATTTGGATCTACATGAGAGCTGAGACGAAACTCTAAGTAATCCTGCCTACTCTCTAGCAGGCTTAGACCTGGAATCTTAGCCCAGAAATCCTGATTACCTTCAAGCGATATTCTAAGCACTTGTCGTCCCATAGAACGCTTTATAGCACGCAGATTACCGTTTAGAACTAACCGTCCTTTGTGAATCAGAGCAATATCTTCACAGATCTCTTCCACCTGATCCATTCGATGACTAGAGAAAATCACTGTTTTCCCTGCTTGATTGTGTTCTATAAGGACTTCCTTAAGCAGTGCCGTGTTTACTGGATCTAAGCCGCTAAAAGGCTCATCAAGAATGAGGATTTCTGGTTCATGAAGCATTGTCCCAATAGTCTGGACTTTCTGTTGATTGCCCTTCGACAGCTCTTCTATACGCTTATGGCGATACTCCCCAAGGGCAAAACGATCAATCCATAAATCAGTTCGCTGTCTAGCATCTGATCTGCTCAGCCCATTAAGTTGACCTAGAAACACTAAGTGTTCATCAAGCCGCATCTTAGGATACAGTCCCCGTTCTTCCGGAAGATAACCAAACAAACCTTTTCTATGGCGTCCAAAAGATCGACCTTTCCAGGTAACTGATCCCTCATCGGGCTGGATGATGCCTAGAATCATCCGCATTGTAGTGGTTTTTCCAGCACCATTAGGACCTAAGAATCCATACATTTTCCCTTCTGGAACTGTAAAACTCAATGAATCAACGGCTGTAACATCCCTAAATCTCTTTGTAACATCAGAGATCACTAAAGACATGAATTCCGTCACTCCTTTTGTGAACAAGCACGGGATACAATCTTAGGCTGCTGCATCGTCTTGACCATCCTGCGAGTAATAGGTCGAGCGATTAGGGCCCCTGCTAATAAACCTCCAATAGCACCTAAACCAGCCAAGGGATCACTGCCTAAAGCAAAACGAGTAATCCCATATCCAATAAAGAGACCGACAAATGGTACACCATACAGCACTGCCAACGCCTTTGCTATTTCCCCAGTCTCACTCTGAACAATTACTTCATCACCTGCTTCGTATTCACCACTCTCATCAATAACTTGAACCACCAGATCCTCCGGTCTTTGATCACTAGTGAGGCGAATGCATCCTCTACAGCTTCCACACGCTTTAGAGGGGTTTTCAACTTGGATCCAAACTTGATTTTGGTCCCTTTTTATAACTTCCCCACGCTGACGCACAAGTATCTCTCCTAACTCAGCAAATATTGGCGATTCTTTTCGAAAACCGCCCGAAAACAAAGCATAGTAAGGCTAACTTGCCTTATTTGACAACCATGGTTCTTGTCAAGCAGCGGTTTTGCTTGTATAATTACTCATGCTAGGAGCCGTGGTGTAGCTGGTTAACACGTCGGCCTGTCACGCCGAAGATCGCGAGTTCGAATCTCGTCGGTTCCGCCATAATAAACATGAGAAAGCGATTCAGGAAACTGAGTCGCTTTTTAATTTTCTAAACTGTACTTTCTACGCATTTCTTTAAAAATACGCCGTCCAGTAGGCGTTACTGCCAAGCCCCCCTGAGAAGTTTCCCGCAGTGTTTCTGGCATTGCTCTGCCTACAGCTTTCATGGCTGCAACAGTCTCGTCAAAGGGAACCACCGCCGGAATCCCAGCCAAAACCATGTTAGACGCAACAATTGCATTAACTGCGGAAGTAGCGTTGCGTGTTACACAAGGTACCTCCACAAGCGATGCAATAGGATCACATACCAAACCGAGATGACTCTGCAGAGCCAATGAGGCTGCATCAAAAACCGCCTCGTTGGTGCCGCCAGCCAAATAGGTAATAGCTCCCGCTGCCATTGCAGATGCAACACCACATTCAGCCTGGCAGCCACCTTCCGCTCCACTAATTGGCCCCTGGGATGCAGACACAATTCCTACCCCGCCCATGACAAATAAAGCATCAATCAGCTCATCGTTTGTTGAGCCTAATTCTTCTGCTATGGGCAGTAGCGCCCCAGGTACCACCCCGCAGCTTCCCGCGGTAGGACAAGCAACAATCCGACCGAGGCTGGCATTGTGCTGAGCCACTGCCAAGGAATAGAGAATAACCTTTTGGAGCAAACCGTCACCTAAAAGTTTCCCCTGACCAATAGCATCCTTAACACGAACACCGTAGCCTTTAACTATGTGAGCGTATTCCCCTTTATCTTTAATCCCTTCCTCTACAGAGCTTCTCATTACTGCAAGTATTTGGGCCATATCTTTGCGAACTTGTTCCGTCGTTTTTGAAGCTCGAAAGGCCTCATACTCTGCGATTATCTCTGGAAGAGCTTTCTTCTTACTACTGCATAATTCTTGGAGCTGAACTGCACTTGAAATCTCCACTAGACTCCTCCTAAAAACAAGGTAAATTCCTAACAGCCATTACACCGCGCAGCTGCAAGACATGTTCCACAGCCTCCTTAGGAATAGGATCATCTGTCTGAGCAATTAGTAAGGCATCTAAACCACGTACTTTGCGGCTTACATCTAAGAACGCTATATTTATGTTATAGAGTGCTAACACCCGTGTAATTTCTGCTATAATACCTGGCTCATCTCGATGACGAGTTATGAGCACACTATAAGAACCATCCACCGATACATCAAAACCATCGATAGAATAGATGTTGATGCGGCCGCCCCCTATAGAAGCTCCGATCAAATCTACCATTTCATGAGAACCCCAAACCTTCATGCGAACCGAATTAGGATGTACATCACCTAAATCGGTCGATTGAAACGAATATATTAGTCCAGCTTGTTCTGCAAGTTCAAATGCCCGTGGAATCTCAGGATCAGCCATGCCCATCCCTAAGAGTCCTGCAATAACAGCCACATCTGTCCGGTGTCCCCAGTAAGTTGCAGCAAAGGAACCATGCAGGAAAATCTGAGCCCGCTGTACCCTCTCTCCTAGGATACGACTGGCTGCTAGACCTAGACGGACTGCACCTGCTGTATGAGAACTTGAAGGACCAACCATAATTGGTCCAACAATGTCAAATAAGCCAATATGTGCCATAAAGTTCCTCCTCACTTCTATATCATACACTCAAAACTAGATTTTTTCTAGAACATATCGATGAGCTAACCAATTAGAACCGGCCCATGCTTGTTCCAATTTAAAACCTGCAGATGTAACCAAATCCATCAGTGCATTGGAAGTAAAAGAATTACGGCACTTTTTAGTTGTTTGACGGCTTACTTCAACACACAAACAGGCCCCTGGGATCAGCCGCTTCTGGATCAACCCAAGGACCATCAATTGCTCTAACGGCGATAGAATATTGAGTACATAGGTGCACACAGCACCACTAAAACACATAGACGACTCATTCAGTTCTTCAACTAGACCATAATGGGCAACTGCACCAACCCGGCTGGAGAACTTCTCTGTCGTACGGGCCAGCTGCCATGGCAGATCAACGGCCCAGACAGTACCACCTCGATTGGTCAAATACACCGCATTACGCAGATTGCCGGCACCATAATCCAATACAACCCCTGGTCTTTTTAGTAGATGGGACGCCCACCGAACAACACTTCTTGCTGGGATAATGACATTACTCAAGTCTGGTCCAAACTCGTCAACTGATCCGAAAAAATGTCAAGCCCACACATTTCACTTTCACCACCCCAGTGTACGCAAGTTTCACAGCTTCGGGGAACATCATGAAGGACAGCTTCGAATTCACTACACGTTTCTCCAACCAACTTCATCTGCTCAGTACTAGGCACAAGACACAACTCCCTTCATAAGCTCAATGGCGAGATTATTCTCTGCCTGTAGTATGACCAGCGAAGCCGTATTATATAAAAGGAGCCCCCCTCAAGAGAAGCTCCTAAAATACTTAAAGTCCTAACGCATCTTGAACAGCGTTCATTATGCCATTACTTGTAAATGTAGCACCACTCACAGCATCCACTTCAAAAGATTGAGCATCTACAACAGCAGCTGGAATCTGATCAATGGCATTTTGAGCAATAAAGGGCGTGTCATCATGATCCACTACTTCAACTTTAGCAATACGCCCTTGGGCTACTGTAACCTCAACAGTAATCTCGCTTGCGAAACCCTGAGCACTACCCCTATAAGTGCCATCTTTTAGTTCACCGCTGGCCCTTTGAAGGGCTTTCTCAGCTGCCTCTATTACAGCCTCACTGGTGTAAGTAGCACCTGAAACCACATCTACTTCCGTACCCTGAGTGTCTAAAATTGCCTTTGTTAAGGTTTCAATGGCTGGATCTGCAATAAATGGTGTGTCCTCATGAGGACGCACGCTCAGGGCAGTAATCTTGCCTCCGGCAATCGTCAGATCCACAACAATATCACCCTTAAACCCTTTGGCCTTACCAGTGTATTCCCCGTCTTGGAGACCAGCCTGAGTAGTAGTCATAGACCAAACGCCAGCTGATATTAACAATAGAGCTATAAACAATACCAAACTAATGTTTCTCCTCGTGCGTAATGTAAGCACATTGAAACCCCTTTCATTCACGAGTTTTATTGATTAAGAATCTTAAAAACTTGTGCTGCATCCTTATCTCCCCGTCCAGACAGGTTCACAATAATGGTTTGATCCGTGTCCAGCGTTGGAGCTAATTTCAAAGCATGCCCTACTGCATGAGCACTTTCTAAGGCAGGAATAATACCTTCAGTTTTCGATAGAATCTGGAATGCATTGAGAGCTTCTTCATCATTCACCGTTACGTATTGAGCCCGACCACTCGCTTGATAGAAACTGTGCTCTGGTCCTACACCTGGATAGTCTAATCCTGCAGCAATAGATTTAGTCTGAGCTGGATTACCCAAATCATCCAGTATTGTGTAGCACCTAAAACCATGGAGCACTGCAGGCGTACCGTAACTTAAGGGAGCTGCATGCTGCCCAGTTTGGGGCCCAGTGCCGCCTGGTTCGCAACCGATCATTTTTACTCCTCGATCATTATAAAAAGGTGCAAACAATCCGATTGCATTGCTGCCTCCTCCTACACAAGCTATTAAATAATCGGGAAGGCGGCCGATCTTGGTCTGAATCTGTTCCCGAGCTTCTTTACCGATAACGGATTGAAAATCTCGTACAATATCAGGATAAGGATAGGGACCGACAGCTGATCCTAAAGCATAATACGTTGACTTGTAATTCTCGGAGAAGTCAGCGAGTGCAGCGTCTACCGCCTCTTTTAAGGTCCGCCCACCATCGTTAACCGAAACGACCTTGGCGCCCAATAACTCCATTCGAAACACGTTCAACTGCTGACGAAGCATATCATTCGCTCCCATATAAACAACACACTCCATGTCCAGCAGAGCACAAGCAGTAGCAGTGGCTACGCCATGCTGCCCAGCGCCAGTTTCAGCAATAATCCGCTTAACACCCATGCGCTTAGCCATCAAGGCTTGGCCCAACACGTTGTTGATCTTATGGGATCCTGTATGATTGAGATCTTCCCGTTTTAAGAAAATCCCAGCTCCTCCCAGCTCCTTAGTGAGCCGTTCAGCATAGTACAATGGACTGGGACGACCTACATATTCGGCTAGATAATATTCTAGTTCTTCCCGAAACCCTTGATCATCCTTAATCTTTTCATAGAACTCTGCAACATGATCTAAAGCGGTCTTCAGCTCATCCGGCACGTACTGCCCGCCAAATTCACCGAAAAAACCTCGCTGCAAACGTAAAGCTTCACTCATCTCATCTCTCCTCTTCTAAACTCTTCTCAGCTCTTTTTGAATTCAAAAATCTTCTCCTGCTCGCTGGGCCCATAGGTTAACGAATGCCTTTAACTCTTCGAAACTAGGACTATACATGTTTCGAACATAAAAACCTGATGTGGCTTTCCCCAGCATTAAGGATTGCTCTAGTGACAATTCTAACAGCAATCCAAGACAAAAGCCAGAATTAAAATTATCTCCCGCGCCAGTCGTCAGTCGAGGTCGAGATGTGAAGGGTCCGACAGTATGAGCGTATCGGCCATTACTCACAGCACCTGCCTCGTGAGTAGGATGAACCATTAAGCACCATAAATCAAGAGCATCGCCTAGAGCTGTTACAATCTCTTCTAGCTCAACGTCTTCTGGAGCATCTGTTAAAGCCAATCCTAACACCGCTGCAATTTCTGACGCTTCCTTGCGATTGAGTCCTAGAACCACCCGGTAATACGGATTAAACTTCTGAATAAGTTCTAGAGCCTCTCGAATATCTTCCGGTTTGCGTTTTTCTGGATCTGCTAGATCCACAAAAAAGATGGGTTTTTTATCTCCCTCTGCTTTTGGGAGAATCTTTAGTAGATTTTCCCATATCTCATTCATATAGGGAGTCATGGTCCAATTAACGGTAGCAACTAAATCGGCCTCAGCAAAAATGGTTCTGATGCGGTCTTCCCCAATCACGTCAATCATGGACTGCCAATTCACATCATTGAGAGATTCTAGTTTACCCAGCATAACTTTACCATCATTAAACTCCAAAGCGTCTGTGTGGCCCGGTTCTGCAATAGAAAAGGCCTGTGTACACCGTTCGACCAATTCCAAAAAGACAGGATGGATATTTGGTATACCAAGGGAACCGATATAGGAAACGTTCGCCCCAGCACAAACCAAAGCGTTTGCCATAATAGGTCCATTCCCACCAAGCTTAACTGCTGTAGGGACGAACTCGAGATTCGTGCTCAAACCAGCAGCTTTGGAAATACGCTCACCAAACTGTTCAATTGTAGTCATTCGGGAATAGGAGTCGAAGGATTCTCGTCTGTCCACCACTTCAATGATTTCATCTACAAATCCGTCAAATCCTACAGCTGCTGACAAAGATGTGATATCTGCACATTCCAACTCTTTACCTAACTGTATTAGTTTCTTTTTAAGTGTGTCTATAGTACTCAACCTCCTGCTGCAGCTTCTCAAAATCATTCTTGATGCAGTATGAGTTTTCCTTCTTGAAAAAGAACCCTAATCAAGGAGAAACACAACAGCATATCGAGCTAAAAAATCATATTGAACTAAAGACTCTAAAATGCGCTCTGCATCTGCATCGCTAATATAAACACCTGTTCGAAAAGGCTCTACCACGCCTATAGCTTCTATCACAAGTGGTGAAGCATAAGGATAGTCTGGGTCCACCTGGATTCGCTGGAGCAGCTCAGGAGTTAATTCAGAACCATATGCTACAACTCCAATGTCTTGAACAAAATCTGGTGAAGCTAAAACACCACCGTATATCAGCTGCCCTGACTCGCTGTAAACTCGAGGGCTCATTCCCCTTCTCAGATCGAGATGACGTGCATCAATTACTAACCCTGTATAGAAAGCTCCATGTTCGGCAAATTTTTGTTCCCAAAATTCTTGGACACTTAAATTTGCCTTTCCCACCCGTACAACTGACAAACCATCCCACCAATACTCACCAGGCATATGGGCAGTCAGCACCAATTCTGAACGAAACTCTTGGTCGGGAGTTCTCAATTCTAATCCCAAGCTCTGCCAATGACCTTCACTCCCTAACCCACGAGAGATAATAATGTGATCCACAACCTTTTCCATATCATAATAGTAGACTTCTGCCTGAACCACAGCATTAGGCAGATTTGTCCGTATATTTACCCGTATTTCATAAGTAGTATGGGACTCAAGGGCTAAGGGTAATCGAAGAATCTCCTCCCCTTCCCCTAAAGAAACCTTTGTGCCTTGAAATGCTTTACCGGTGCCAAGCGCGAGTAAAAAAATGGCAGTGGCAAGGAAAAATATAGTTGAGTTCCGGCGCATAATAAACCTCCTGACTGTATTTAGTGAAAACTTCTCCGAGCCTTACCGCGTTCCTCTATAAATTACCATTATTGCAAGGGCTATCCTCTACATGTACAATATAGTTACTAGAATCGAGGGGGATTTCATGACATATCGACAACTCTGGGTTATAGTACCTATGGTATTACTTCTTTATCTTAGTGGATGTTCTGTTCTCCAAGGTGATGGTGATGATTTCTTTTATGATCCAAGTCAGTCCATTCCAACAGTCGATGGATTTGACTTTCCCGTTGGAGATCGTGATGGTCAGGGCTGGGGTATAACAGGTTACGGATTTTTAGATTGGAGCTCATCCAGCAACTCTTGGCATCCAGGTGAAGATTGGAATATTCCTGGAGCTGGTAACGGTGATCAAGGTGAACCAGTTTACGCCATAGCCCATGGGAAAGTAATCTTTTCTGGCTGGAATTCTGCTTTAGGAAACGTAATCTTACTTCAGCACAAAACCCTAGATGGCAATTTCATATGGTCACAATACGCCCATCTCGATCGACTCGATGTGAGCAAGGGAGAACTTGTCCAACGCAGACAGCAGATTGGGACAGTAGGACGAGGACCTAACAATCGTTACAGTGCCCATCTCCACTTTGAGATCAGAAAACATAATCTAGCTGCTAATGCTTGGCCCCGAACAAATGGTGTGCCTTGGGACAAAGGAAAGGTCTTAAAGTATTGGCTCAATCCATCAGAATTCATTAAGCAAAACAGGCCGCAATAATAATATACTGTGAACTTCACCCAATAGATCCGAACTTCGCCCTATCTGTGCTATTATAGTAGTGAAGTCTAACTACAAGGAGGCTGACTTGTGTTTTTACGAGATTATCCCTTGTCAAACGTAACAGCCCTTGGCGTAGGCGGTCCTGCAGATTTTTTTGTTCGGCCCCGCAGCATCGAGGAGATCCAAAGAGCCCAAAACTTTGCTCTAGAGAATAACTATCCTATTACAGTAATCGGATATGGAACTAACCTTTTGGTCCGTGATGGAGGAATACGAGGAGTAGTGATTCAATTGGCAGACACATTTGCCAATGCACGAGTTGATCAGAACACCCTAACAGCAACAACCGGGTGCTTGCTCAGCTCCGTTAGTAAACTTGCTCTGTATTATGGTCTAAGCGGACTAGAATTTGCTGTAGGAATTCCGGGCGGTATTGGAGGGGCTGTATTCATGAACGCAGGTGCGTATGAAGGAGAAATTGGTCCCTTAGTTCGTCGAGTTCAATTCGTCAAAAATGGCAGTATAGGCGAATGGGGCGCTCACGAATTTTCCTATTCATATCGCAACAGTCGAGTCCAAGCAGAACACGCGATTGTTACAGAGGTAACGCTAGAGCTAGAAGCTGCTGACAAATCGGTTATCCTGTCTAAAATGAATGAGTTACAAAAAAAGCGCCGGAGCAGACAGCCGTTGGAATACCCAAGTGCTGGTAGTACATTTAAACGCCCCCCTGGACATTTTGTAGGACCCATGATTGAAAAAGCCAACCTCAAGGGGTTCAGAATTGGCGGTGCGGAAGTCTCTACAAAACACGCCGGTTTTATTATTAATGTTGGTACCACAAAGGCTCAAGATTTCCTCGACCTTATTCGCCATATCCAGATCACCATTCGCGAACAGTTCAACGTTGAATTAGAGCCAGAGATCCGCATTCTGGGAGAAGAGCTTTAAGGACGTGGATGCTGGATTATTTCCAAGGCTGCTCGTACATTAGCCAAGACACAGTCCTGAATATCCTCATCTCTGTTTTTTAGAATACTCTCTTGAAGGAGAGCTAGAGCCTTCTGGACTTTTTCCTCATCAAAATGTTGACTGCGTTTAACATACGGTGGAATTGTGCGAGCAGCCTTATCCAATCCAGCCTCACCCCGAATAGCCTGCCCTACAATCTTCTTGCAGTAGCCTACCGGGCAGCGTTCACCTCGACACTGACCACACTGCTCAAGCCCGAGACAAATAGCTTGTACCGCCCGATCAATTTCTAGGAGCTGTGCTCTCAAATCCCCAGCCGCACGCTGTAGTTGTCCTATTGACCCCTTTTTCCTCAATCTCAAAAGAGGAATAATAAGGATCGCGATAATTGCACCAAGGGCTAACAAGAATAGAATTATGTTTTGGGAAGTCAAAAATTCTGAGGGTACGGTCTGCCACAAACCATACAGCCCGAAAACTATAAACACCCCACTGGAAATCAATTTCAAGGCCAATTCTGGTATGCGCTCACCCAGCTTAATACCAACAAAAATACCGACTAAACTTGTGAGAACCATACCCAGTACTGTTCCAGCTAGAACTGCAAGTGGAAAGTCAGCATTTGAAGATAAAGCAATGGCAGCAAGCTGAGTCTTGTCACCTAATTCCCCAATAAAAAAAGCCATAGCCACTGTGAAGATGGGATGGCCATTCTCGGTCTTAGCTTGTTCATCATCCTCTTCCCTTTGACTGAGGGTCCACAAACCAAAACCTATGAATAACAGGGCAGCGACAAATCGAATGCTATCTAAAGGAACAATTTGTGCTAGATATGCACCAAGGGCTACTGCGATACCGTGGTTCAAAAAGGAGCCAATAGCTACGCCCGAAAGAACCTGCCCAATGGAGAATTGTAAGGCAAAAGCCATAGCCAAAATTTGAGTCTTATCACCCATCTCAGCTGCGAAAATAAGCAGTGATGATTGTCCCAATTCACGTATGATCTCTTGAATCATTATATTCGCTCCTTTAGCTCCATAACTATAATTGTTATCGATCTGAACTGCCACTGCAGTAATCATTACTTTGGCAAAAACTACATTATTCTAGATTAATCGACAACGCCCAGCTTGTCAAAGAATCGTTCGTCGATTTTGTTGGGAAAAAGAAAAATTCTTGCAGGATTTCAATGGGCAAAACGGGTATTTATTTATTATGAGGGGAGGCAAAAACAATGAACACCATGGTAAGAATCGGCGACTTTTTTGTACGTCTGCGAGATCAGGGAGATCGTCCTAAGTTAACAGTTTGGAACAACTCAGGTACGAAAATCATAAGTGAATTCATTGGTTCAGCAACTCCTGCAGTTTGGGAGCAAATTGAAAAATTAACAACACAGGAAGTAGTCGATGAGGTTCATGCTCTTTTACAAGAAAAATAAGATCTATGGATAAACAGCCTTGCCAGTAAGAAAATTGGGTAAGGCTGTTTTTTTCCCACTTCAAGGATACCCTTACATTTACTATTACTCTCCATTCACCTAATCTTCACAGACCCCTGTCCTTTAGAAATACACAATCAAGACAGGAAATCCTTGTTAGGACAAGAAGAATTCTAAAAAAGATTACATTCAAAGGAGCAATTAAATGAGTTTTACAGTCGAAGTAGTCTGCTACAGCATTGAAGATGTTTTACGTGCTAAACGAGGTGGTGCGACCCGTGTTGAGTTATGTGCTGACCCAACTGCTGGAGGCACAAGCCCCAATTATGGATTAATCAGGCAGGCAATTTCCCTCGGCGATATTGAGGTAGCCGTAATGATTCGACCTCGCGGCGGTGATTTCTTATACACTTCACAAGAATTAGCCGTCATGCACGATGACATTCGCTTAGCTGGTGAGCTTGGAGCTCAGTGTGTAGTATTTGGAGTCCTAGATGAAACAGGTTTCTTAGACTATCATGCCATGGCCAAATTGGTCCAGACTGCCAAAGACAGGAACCTTGAAGTAACCTGCCATCGGGCTTTCGATGTGGCCCGGGAACCCTTAGACTTTCTGTATGCTCTCATTGATCTTGGTGTAGATCGACTCTTGACCTCAGGTCAAGAAAGAACTGCCGTTGAAGGAAAAGGACTACTTCAAGAGTTAGTGGTCGCTGCTGATGGTAGGCTATCCATAATGCCTGGAGGTGGCGTGCGTCCTCACAACATTCACGAACTCTTAGATCTCCCAATTTACGAAGTGCATACAGGGAGCAGCGAACGAGTCCCATCTAGGATGGCACGTCAGACCGATTCCCAGCAATTCCATACATTCGTTGACGAGCAGGCCATTCGGGCTATTGTTGAAGCTGTCAGAAAATAAAAGGAGGGTTTTACCCTCCTTACTTATCCTAAGTCTGGTTCATCTCGCAGCTCTACAATGGGTGTTTCCATTCCTTCTAATTCGAATACGATCAGCTCATTCTCACCTTTTCGAAGTAATGGACCAGGAATATACAGTGTTCTTTGAGGTCCAATATTCCAATAACGACCTAGATTAAACCCATTTAGAAAGCATACACCTTTAGTCCATCCTGGTAAAGCCAAGAACGTATCTCCCACCTCTTCTACGGAAAATGTACCCCTAAAGAATCCTGGAGCGGTTGATGCATCAGAGGAAAAAGACAAAACGTCTAATGTATCTAAAGGAAGGGTTAAAATATCCCAATGATACAAGAACTGACCCTGCAGGAGGACGCCGTGAGTAATTCCTTTCCGGTCATGTAAATGGGGACCATAATTCACTCTTCCCATATTCTCCACCAAAATATCAAGGGTGGCACCTTCAGGCGGAATGTCCACAACGAGATGGCCTGGTTCACTTCGCATAAGAATGCCTTTAAACTCCTGATCTAGAAAAACGTAAGCTCGATCATGTACATCCTTAATCTCTAGTGTACTGTTGGGACGAGGTCCTGTAATTCTCGTTCGATAGAGAATGAAGCCATGGTTTTGGTCAAACATCTCCATTGGTTGGGGATAAACACTTGTCCACTTTTTCCCTAGAGCAGCCGTTGACTCAAATAAGGAGCAGTAATCGCCCAACTCGACCTTACCATAATTCTTCTTTTTAATCGGCTTAGGCATTTCTGTATCTGATACATATCCAAATTCAGCTAACACCTGACGAACAGCATGGTACTTAAGAGTTAAGTCACCTGATTCACTCACTAGTGCATCATCGTCATAACTTGTAATGGTGGGCTCATATTTTTCCCCATGATTAGCCCCATTATAAAACCCGAAGTTAGTGCCTCCATGAAACATATAGAAATTAAACGAAGCACCCATCTCTAACATTTCTCCAACAGTATCAGCCACATCCTGCGGATCTCTTGTATGATGCTGCTCGCCCCAATGATCGAACCAGCCATTCCAGAATTCCATACAGACTAGAGGCTTATCTGGCTGATACTCTAAAAGCTTCTGGAAATTATCCCGTGGGCGGGATCCGAAATTTGCAGTCATAAATACATCAGGAAGTGTGCCCCCCTGCAGCATCCAATCTGTTGCACCGTCAGATGTAAACAGAGGTACTTCAATACCACGGCGAACAAGCCCATCACGCAGATAAGCCAAATACTGGCCATCATTACCATAACTGCCGTATTCATTCTCTACCTGCACTGCAATAATAGGACCTTTTTGGGTGCTCTGTAGAGGAATCAAACGGGGAATAAGTTCGTCAAAGAACCTATCTACTGCCTCTAAATAAGGTTCATAGCTGCAGCGAAGGCGCATAGCTGGATCTTTAAGGAGCCATGCTGGAAGACCACCTAAATCCCATTCAGAGCAGATATACGGTCCTGGCCGGACAATAACATAAAGACCGAGTTCAGCGGCAGTCTGAATGAATTTTTCTAAATCTGCCAGCCCTGAGAAATTAAACATTCCTGGTTGTGGTTCATGAACATTCCAGGCAACATAAGTCTCCACCGTATTTAACCCGCAGGCCTTCAGTTTCAACAAACGATCACGCCAGTATTCAGGTACAACCCGAAAATAATGGATAGCGCCAGATAATATCCTAAATTCCTTATCACCTAAGTAAAAATGGCTGCCATCCATTGTAAGCTTGTCCATTTGAGACATTCTCCTTCCTGTTATAGATAGCATAATCTTTGGGCTATCTTCTGCACATCCACCTAAAATCCTACCTGGGCATGTTTTACTTGCTGAAGTTGACAACAAGCCTAAATAGTAATAATCTATATTAATAGGTAGAAACATAGGAATGATTGCTAATAAGAAGGGTGAACTACTGTGCTGAAAGAAATCATACACCTAATACTGTACAGTGCTGAAAACGCGTTTATTCAAGTAACAGTGTTTGTAGGTGCGGTTTTACTGATTTTCGGATATGTGGATTTTATGCTATCTGGCAGATTGGTTAAGAAAATCGAGCAATCAAAGAAGCAGCAGCCCATTATTGGCTCCCTATTAGGGCTGACCCCTGGGTGTGGTGGAGCCATTTTCGTTATGCCCTTATTCCCGAAAGGAACTGTCAGTTTTGGTACGGTTGTGGCAACCCTCATTGCCACTATGGGCGACTCCGCTTTTGTTCTTATGACTGTTATGCCGAAACAGTATATACTGGTTTCAATCATCTCCTTTGTCGTTGCGATCATTACAGGTTATGTAGTAGATCGTTTGTCCATTGGTGACCGTCTTCTTGAGAAGTATCATGCGGAGCGTAAGAGCAAAGAGGAACTCAAGTCAGCCCATGCAGCTCATGATCATAGAATTCTGGAAACTGAGTCTGGCACAGACCATGCTGATTGGGAACATATTGGCCATGCCGAAGGTGATGAAATCGACTTGATTCTCCACCATGGTATCAAGGGCCATCAACCCCTAGACACTCTCGGATATCAAGCAACCCATGGTACCTACTTAGTGTATTGGATTATCATAGCCATTGGTCTCGTTTTAGGTATTATGGATCTGTTCCAAGTAGACCTTAACGCGCTAGCTATACCTAACCTAGGTACAATTTTTGGTGTAGTCGGAACAACCTTATCCATCCTCATGATGGTCTTCAGCAGTAAATTCATCCAAGACGATACACATGAAGAAGCAGAACTCAAATTAGCAAGTCTGAAAGAGACTATCGTACACAATGCTCAGGAAACAGCGTTTGTAGGAACCTGGGTTTTCTTCGCTTATCTAGCCTATGAGCTCTTTGTTCTACTTCTCGGTTCAGGAAGTTACGCGGCTGGCGAAGCCACAATTATGACATTTCTAACCCAAACTGGTTTAGCGTCAGTTATTATTGGAGCCCTAGTGGGTATTATTCCTGGATGTGGACCCCAGATCATCTTCGTTACACTCTATACCAGAGGTCTTGTTCCCTTTGCTGCCTTACTTGCTAACGCAATTTCCCAAGATGGAGATGCACTCTTCCCCCTTATCGCTATTGATAAGCGCTCCGCTGTTTGGGCCACAGTTTTAAATACAATTCCAGCCTTACTCGTCGGTCTTCTAGCTTATTGGATTGAAATGAGTTTCTTTTAGATAAGATACCCCCTGTGCTTGTAAAATCCCAGCGCAGGGGGTTTTTCATAACTCACTACCTTTGTTTAGCAATAAACTGCCCATACCACTTGGCACTATCTTTCAAATACCGTTTCTGGGTTTTGAAATCAACATATACAATCCCGAACCGTCTATCATAACCAAAAGCCCACTCAAAGTTGTCCAACAAGGACCACAAATAGTAACCCTTTAACGGAACGCCAGCTGCAATTGCATCAGCGCACACTTTCATGTGCTGTTCAATATAGGAAATACGTTCTTTATCATGTACTTCCCCATTAACAAGTTTATCCGGATACGCGGCCCCATTCTCAGTAATATATAAAGGTATTTCCCCATAGTCCTGTACTAGACGAACAAGAAGGTCATACAGAGCTTGTGGGTAAACCTCCCAGCCCATATGTGTAACAGGATTTTCAGGCGGATAGTGTTTCACTCCTAGTTCGTTATCACCGTAACCCACAATACCACGGGAATAGAAATTGATCCCGAGAAAATCTATAGGTACGCTTATGGTCTCCAAATCTCCCCCTAAAAGTTTTGGCATTACGCCTTGAGCTGTGAACGCCTCCACCATGTCATGAGGGTACTCCCCCCTCAACACCGGATCTAAATACCACCGATTATTAAAACCATCCACTCGCTTTGCCGCCTCAATATCCTCAGGCTTGTCACTCACTGGATATTGAGGAGTGAGATTAAGGGTAATCCCAATTTGACCCTCCAAGCCTTCATCCCGAAACGATTGTACCGCTAGACCGTGAGAATACAGGATATGGTGTGCAGCCAATAGGGAGTCTTTAAAGTTCTTCAATCCAGGAGCATGTTCACCATTACCGTATCCTAGATACGCCGCACACCATGGCTCATTATGAGTTATCCAAAACTGAACGCGGTCACCTAGTTTACTAAAGATGTAATAAGCGTAATCACGAAAATAATAAGCCGTATCCCGGTTCACCCAACCGCCGTCGTCCTGCAAGACCTGCGGCAGATCCCAATGATATAAAGTAACAGATGGAGAAATACCGTTTTCCTCGAGCTCATCCAATAATCGCTGGTAAAAATCTAATCCTTTTGGATTGGGCTTCCCTTTCCCAGTAGGAAACACTCTGGGCCACGCAATAGAGAATCGATACGAGTCGATACCCATATCCTTCATAATCTGGACATCTTCTTCATACCGATGGTAATGATCACATGCTTCATCACCTGTATCACCGTTTACTACCTTACCAGGGGTTCTGCTGAATCGATCCCAGATTGATTCGCCTCGACCATCTTTGTCGACAGCGCCCTCAATCTGGTATGACGCTGTAGCAGTTCCCCAAATAAAATCTTTAGGAAATTTTTGTACCAATTAGCATCCTCCTTAAATTCAAGATCCTCTTTGTTTATTTTTTGAAAAGTAGTGGGTTCTCCTGCTTCCGACATACAACTTCCTATGGTCCACAAATGGGCCTCTTTTTAGGCAGATTACTTCTTTACTGTTTTCGCAATTCAAATTAGATTGGCGTTATGTTTTCGTAATATTTTGGTATTCTTGTTGTGGAAAGGAGGAATTTACAGAAAAAGATTGAATAGTAAGAGATATGAAAATCCACATAGGAGGGAAGATATGCAAAAAAGAAAGTTAAAAAGAAAGTTTATGTTCGTATTGTTGGTTCTCGTTCTTGTGATCAGTGTCAGCGGATTGGCCGCTGCTGACAATGATACGTTGATTATTGGAAGCGGAGCAGAAGCCATCGGGTTAGATCCAAGACTAGAAACGGATGTTCCATCATTCGAACGGATCAACGTGATCATGGAACCGCTGGTGAAGTTTGACGTAGATATGAATCTAATGCCTCTATTAGCGTCAGACTGGGAGTTTAGTGATAATTCCCTAACCCTTACATTCCATCTACAAAAAGGTGTAACTTGGCATGACGGTACTCCGTTTACTGCCCATGACGTCAAATACACCTATGAATGGGTACTTAACCCCGATAACGGAGCTAGTAATCGAGGATTGTACCAAGACATTTCTGAGATTGAGGTTGTCAATGATCATGAAGTAAAGTTTCACTTAGCTAAGCCCTACTCGTTCTTGTTGAACAACATTGCACGTATGCCCATTACGCCAAAACACGATGGGGATCGTTCCGATTTTCGTCAAAACCCCATTGGTACTGGCCCCTATAAGTTGGTGAGCTGGACACGGGATGATCGGATGATTCTTGAGGCAAACGAAAACTATTGGGGCAGTAAACCTATTATCCCAAATCTGATATTCCGTACCATCCCAGAAGATGCAACTCGTCTGTTAGCCCTCGAGGCAGGCGAAATTGATATTTATCAAGGGGGAGTTGTTCCACAAGAGCTGCCTCGTTTAGAGCAGGATTCGAGATTCGTAGTTCAGAGAGCTGCAGGTACTGGTTACAACTATCTCGGGTTCAATACACGAGTAGGAGCCCTTGGTGATGTACTGGTACGGCAGGCCGTGAGTCATTTGATTAACCGAGAAGGAATTGTTACACGAGTTCTAAACGGTATTGGAACTCCAGGAATTGGTCCTATTCCGACGGGTTTACCATGGTTCAATCCTAACGTTCCACACTATGAATACAGTGTAGAAAAAGCGAAAGAACTGCTGGCAGAGGCAGGTTATCCTGATGGCGGATTTAAACTTCGTCTCTATACCAACGAAAACCCAACCAGAATGCGTATTGCTGAAATCCTACAGCATGAAGCACAGCAGGTAGGAATTACGGTAGAAGTAATCATTGAAGAATGGGGCGCGTACTTGACTCGTATTCAAGAAACAGATGACTATGACATCTTCATTTTGGGCTGGTCTGGACAGCTTGACCCTGATAGGGCTATGATTCGCCAATTCCATACTGATGGTTCTAACAATTACACCGGTTATTCTAACGAGCGCTTAGATTATCTGTTAGACTACGGACGCACAGTGCCTCCTGATTCTCAAGAATCACTTGACATCTATAATGAGGCACAGGAAATCGTGGTCAGGGATGTACCATATGGTTTCATCAACTTCAGTGAAGAAGTTGGTATTCACCATCCTTATATAAAGAACTGGTCTGTCCATCCCTACAGTGCAGCGGCTTGGCAGGATGCCCATCGGATGGTAAAAGACAAGTAAGAAACTTAACTCTTGAACCTTGCAGGATACCAGGTGGGTTCCATCTGGTATCCTCGCTTTTAGGGAGGAAGGAGCAAGTTAGACTATGCTTAGTTACATTATTCGTCGATTAGCCGAAATGGTACCTCTACTGGTTGGTATTTCAATACTAGTGTTTTTATTAGTCCATCTTTCCCCTGGAGATCCAGTTCGCATGCTGTTAGGTGAGGATGCAACAGAAGAGGATGTTGCAAATCTAAACCGCATTTATGGGTTTGACCGTCCACTGCATGAGCAGTACTTCAGATGGGCTAAAAATATGCTGCGGGGAGACTTTGGCACATCGATTCGACAAGGAGTACCCGTATCACAGTTGGTCTTTCAAAGAATTCCTGCTACGCTAGAACTAGCCTTTGTCTCAGTTCTAATTGCTGTTATTCTGGGAATTCCACTAGGTATATTCGCCGCAGTTAAACGCGGCACCATCTGGGACTATATAAGTATGATAGCTGCCCTTATTGGAGTATCAATGCCTAGTTTTTGGTTGGGACTGCTTCTCTTATCACGAATTGCATTACATGTTGATTTTCTGCCCATGTTTGGTCGGGATGGTTCAGTATTTGGAGGGCTGTGGATACTGCTTACAAAGTGGGATGGGTCTGTGCTGCTGGACGGAGTGCGCCACATCATTCTTCCTGCGCTATCCATCGGCATCAGCATGATGGCCATTATTGCCCGTCTTACTCGTTCTAGTCTTTTAGAAATACTAGGAAACGACTACATTCGAACAGCCCATGCTAAAGGACTGGCCCGATATGTGGTTATTTTTAAGCACGCCCTACGCAATGCCCTACTCCCCATTATTACCATTGTTGGTATTCAATTTGGAGCCATGTTGGGAGGGGCTATTGTAACTGAAACTGTTTTTGCTTGGCCTGGATTAGGGCGCCTGATTATTAACGCCATTAGTCAACGTGATTTCCCTATTATTCAGGGTGGTGTCCTAATGATGGCTGTCATTTTTACCACAGTCAATTTACTAGTAGATATCAGCTATGCGTTAGTCAACCCAAGAATTCGTTATGATTAGGGGGTAGATGAGTATGAAGAAGATCTTGAAGAATCCCAGTGCTCTAACTGGCCTTATTATTATCAGCGCTCTGCTCCTTGTAGCCATTTTTGCCGACTATCTTACCCCTCATGATCCTTATGATATCGATATTTGGGTAAGTTACACTGCGCCAGAAGGAATTAAGGGAACATATATCCTAGGAACAGATGACATGGGCCGAGATTTATTAAGTCGAATCATTATGGGATCACGAGTGTCTTTGTTGGTGGCGAGCGTCGCCACTGGTTTGTCCCTCGTTTTAGGAGTGTTATTCGGCTCCATAGCAGGCTATTGCGGCGGATTAGTTGACACAGTTATTATGCGGTTAATGGACCTGATTCTGGCCTTTCCTTCGGTTCTCCTTGCCATTGCCATTGTAGCTTCACTTGGTCCAGGTGTAGTTAATGCCATGTTTGCCATATCCATCGTCCGTATTCCCGCAATGGCCCGGGTTACCCGCAGCATGGTCTTGGGCCTGAAAGAAGAAGAGTTTGTCATGGCCGGGCAGGCTTTAGGCTTTAGATCGAGCCGCATTCTGTTTCGACATATTCTGATTAACTGCTTCGCCCCAATTATGGTCATTGCTACCATGAACATGGGAACAGCGATTGTGGTAGAAGCAACTTTGAGTTTTCTAGGTTTAGGGGCCCAGCCACCCATTATCAGTTGGGGAAGGATGCTGGCTCTAGGCAGAGAAGCTATTCGGTCAGCACCATATATTACGCTGTATCCAGGATTGGCTATTGTCATAACCGTACTTGGTTTTAATCTTTTAGGTGATGGACTGCGGGATATCTATGACCCCCAGCTTCGAGGTAGATAAACATAAAACTGCAGGAGCCTTATCTATCAAAGGCCCCTGCAGTTTTATCAGTCTTATTTCAGCATAGCATCGACAAACCAAATGTTCTTGCTGTATTCCATGACATATTCCTCGAAGATGGCAACTACTTCAAAATCGCCCTCTTCATCGGCTGTGTTTCTAATTTCCGAAGCTAACTCCTTCATCAGTTCCAAATCGGCCTTCAGTATTTCCAAAGCCTCCGTTTCAGTAAATGCCTTGGTGGGAGCCTCTTTCAGTGTTGCAGCCTCCAAATACTCTGCTATAGTGGACAGGGGCATCTGGTTTTTCATCTTCAACAATTCTGCCACCTCATCAAACTTCTCGCCTACACGATCATAGATTTCTTCCGTGAAGTCATGGATTTTCATGAAGTGGATCCCTTCCACATTCCAATGCAGATTGTGCAGTTTAACGTTCCAGATAGCTAGATTCGCAACATACCTCTGCAATAAATTAAAATGTTTCATCAATGGTCCTCCTTAGAGCTAATTGCGATGTCGCGAGAGGACGATCAGTAACGCGTCTCTGAATGCCTGAAATAATCTTTACCCCAAAGAGAGATGAAAAAAGGGCCAAATCATGCACTAAATGCAGGTTTAGCCCAAAATTGACCCCAATAAAAAAAGGGTGA
>JAAYRO010000083.1 GCA_012518735.1 Bacillota bacterium | reverse complement strand
GATGCTGGTATTCCAGGAACACAACAGTTCATTCTAGAGGATATTCCTCGCCAAGCAGAACTTTATGGTCCTGATATTGCTTTTTTCGGAACGAACTGTGCTATGCAGGAGCCAGCGATTCGAGCATCGTTAGATGCAGGAATTATCTATCCTGAACAGTGCTGTCCAAGTCCTGCTCACGGTTATCCAGGGGCCCTTGGAATTGCTATTCCAGAAGACAAGGCTGGAGATATTCCTTACCTGCTTGACCAGATTTCCGCAAAAATCGCTGAAGAAGGCCGGAGCGGCAGGTTTGCTACATGGGTTGCTCCTATCAACATGATTTTTGTAGAGGCTGGCGTAGAACTAGCTATTCGGAAGGTCATGGATGATATTGATCTAAGTGATATGGAGCTTGTAGAAAACATTGTCTACGAGGCTACAGGCGTGAAGATTTCTATGGAAAGATACAGTGACGAAGGTAATTTCTATCTGGTCATTGCCGATTCTATCATTTTCTAAGAATTTAAATGTTGTCATGGTCATAAGGCAGAAGGTGCGGAGGCCCGTCCTCCGCATTTTCTCATAAGGTTGGATTGATTGGGAGGTGGATGGAATGACTGTACCTGTATTGGAAATGAAAGGAATATCCAAAGCGTACTATTCCACTCAGGTTTTAAAGGATATTGACTTAACGGTGCAGCCAGGTCAGATCCATTGTCTTGTTGGAGAAAATGGTGCTGGGAAATCTACTCTTATGAATATCCTGTTTGGAATGCCCGTAATTGCTCAAACAGGAGGTTATGAGGGAGAGATTTACGTCAATGGGGAGAAAGTAGATTTTCAATCTCCTCGCGATGCGATTGAAGCTGGCGTAGGCATGGTTCATCAAGAATTTATGCTTCTGCCTGGGTTTACTATTGCAGAGAACATTAAGCTCAATCGAGAGATTACTAAGCCCAATCTCTTGAGTAAGATATTTGGGGCTGGATTGGAAACACTGGATCGAGCCCAGATGAGGAAAGATGCCCGTACGGCCCTTGATAAGCTGGGGATGGATGTTGATGAGAGGCTGCCTGCTGGTGGACTGCCAGTAGGCTATAAGCAGTTTGTGGAGATTGGGAGGGAGATTGACAAGGCCCATCTCAAGTTATTAGTTCTGGATGAACCAACGGCAGTCCTTACAGAAAATGAAGCGGAACAGTTTCTAGATGTAATTCAGAAGCTGGCCGCGACTGGTATCAGTATTTTGTTTATCACTCACCGCTTAGATGAAGTGATGGCAGTGGCCCATATGATCACGATCTTGAAAGATGGTGAATTGGTCCAGTGCCGACCGAAAGAGGAATGTACGGTGGCTGAAATTGCTGAGCTTATGGTAGGACGAGAGATCCAGACTGCTGCTCCAGCAGCACAAAAGACAGAAGAACAGGCTGCGAAACAACCTCTATTAGAAGTTGAGAATTTGTGGGTCAATATGCCTGGGGAGAGGCTCCGTGGTGTTGATCTCACAGTATTCGAAGGTGAAATTCTAGGAATTGGAGGTTTGGCCGGTCACGGCAAGATCGCTCTGGCTAATGGAGTGATGGGTCTGTATCCCAGTGAAGGGACAGTACGGCTTAACGGTGTAGAACTGCCCTTGAATGATCCGAAACATGCCCTAGAACAGGGTTTGGCTTTTGTTTCGGAAGATAGAAGAGGTGTAGGCTTAGTCTTAGAAGATACGATTGCTAATAATATTGTCCTCACCAGTATGCAGATTCAGGATACATTTCTAAAGGGCCGCTGGTTGAAGGTTAGGGATGAGAAGGCCATTAATGAACATGCTCTAAAAGCGATTGAAGAGTTCGATATTCGCTGTACAGGACCTAATCAGATTGTGCGGCGTTTAAGTGGGGGCAATCAGCAGAAAGTGTGTCTGGCGAGAGCGTTTACACAAAAACCCACTCTTCTTTTTGTCTCTGAACCGACCCGTGGAATCGATGTGGGGGCCAAGGCTCGGGTGTTGGATATGATTGTGAAGTTGAATCAAGAGATGGGTGTGACGGTTGTCATTACTTCTAGCGAATTGGCCGAACTGCGGAGTGTGTGCCAGCGGATTGCTATTGTTTATGAGGGTAAGTTGGCTGGTATTCTGCCCCCTGATGCACCGAATGTGGACTATGGTTTACTGATGGCCGGGAAATCTCTGAAGGAGGCGAGGGTGAGTTGAAGGAACAAGTTCAGGATGTATTGAAGGACTTTGGCCTGCCGCGCCTGATTATTTCCGGATTCTTATTGTTTATTCTTCTTGTAGCATTAGGTACTGATCTGGATGTACCTGGTTTACTTAGTGACTCGCTGGTACGAATTGGGATGAATGGGTTGTTTGTCTTAGCGATGGTACCTACGATTCAAGCCGGTGTGGGGTTAAATTTTGGTCTGCCTGTAGGGATTATCTGTGGAATTGTTGGCTGTCTTGTTTCTATGGAATTGGCTTATACAGGGTTTTTAGGCTTCTTTACAGCAGTAATCATTGCTGTACCCTTAGGAATTTTGGCTGGGTTTTTATATGCACAGCTCCTAAACCGTGTAGTTGGGCAGGAGATGATGGTAGGCACATATGTTGGCTTTTCTATTGTGGCTGGGATGTGTATTTTCTGGCTTTTAGCACCCTTTAAGAATCCGACCATGATTTGGGCCATTGGTGGTTCAGGACTGCGGGTTACCCTTACCTTAGCAGATTCTTTTGCCGGTGTACTCAATGAATTTCTCTCCTTTACCATTTTTGGTGTAACAATCCCAACTGGTCTGTTATTGTTTTTCGCCCTTGGTGCCTTCTCCGTTTGGCTGTTCTTTAGGACAAAGACTGGAGTGGCCATGGAGGTTGTAGGGCGCAATCCCCGCTTTGCTGTTGCATCTGGTTTGAATCTCAATAAGTACCGCACCATGGGTGTTATCTATTCTACAATCTTAGGAGCTGTAGGTTATGTGGTATATGCCCAGAGTTTTGGTTTCGTTCAGCTTTATATGGCACCTTTAATGATGGCCTTTCCGGCAGTGGCAGGGATCTTAATTGGAGGCGCTTCTACCAATGAGGCGAAGGTTGTCCATGCCGTAATTGGCGTGGTGCTGTTTCAAACTCTCTTGACTACTGCTATGCCAGTAACTAATAAGGTAATTCAGGGGAATATTTCTGAGATTGCTCGCGTGATTGTGAGCAATGGGATGATTCTGTATGCCTTGACCCGTACGACTGGAGGTGAGAAGGCATGACCCAGATGAAGCGGTTTGTTACGAAAAATGCTGTTCCCATATTGTTTGCCGTTGTCTGTATCTTAGGGATTTATTATGCTGAGATGCCTGCTCAGTTTTTGCTGATGGAAGTTGTAACCCGTCTGGCCCGGAACTCTTTTACAGTTCTTTCTTTGATTATTCCGGTGGTGGCCGGGATGGGTTTGAACTTCGGGATTGTGTTAGGGGCCTTAGCTGGTCAGATTGCTTTGATTTTGTCTACCCATTGGGAATGGGCTGGTTTGGGCGGTCTGCTTTTGACTGCACTTCTTTCTACTCCAATGGCAGTTCTCTTTGGTTATCTAGCTGGCTTGATCCTCAACAAGGCGAAGGGGCGGGAAATGATTACAAGTATGGTCATGGGCTTTTTTGCCAATGGGGTCTATCAGTTTGTGTTTTTGTTCTTGGTAGGAACGGTCATTCCTTTTGAAAATGAGAGGCTGCGGATTTCTACCAGTCCGGGGCTGCGGAACACTATTGAGCTGCGGTATGTGAAGGGTGCTTTAGATAAGGTATGGCAGGTGCGCTATGGGTTTACGAATATTCCTATTGTGACCTTTGGTGTGATTGGTCTGTTGTGTCTGTTTCTAACTTTCTTTTTCCGAACGAAGGTAGGTCAGGATCTGCGGGCTGTAGGTCAAGATCGGCAGACGGCTGGTGTGGCTGGGATTAAGACTGAGAAGATTCGAGTCTTGGCCATTGTCCTTTCTACAGTACTGGCCGCCTGGGGTCAGATTATTTTCCTCCAGAATATTGGGACGTTAAATACGTACAACAGCCATGAACAGGTAGGAACTTTTGCCATTGCCGCTCTGTTGATTGGGGGAGCGACAGTTTCGAAAGCTACCATTACGCAGGCGTTGACAGGCACTCTTTTGTTCCATGTGCTGTTTGTTGTTTCGCCTATGGCGGGCCAGTCTCTCTTTGGCAGTGCTCAAATTGGTGAATATTTTCGGGTGTTTGTGGCCTATGGGATTATTGCCATCAGTTTAGCGCTCCATGCGTGGCAGAGTAGGTCTCTGGCCCACAGTCGGTTTGTGGAAGAGGCCAAAAATGGGGAGAAGGTTTCGGTTTAGTCTACAAAGCGTGTGTAAAAGCACGCTTTTTTT
>JAAYRO010000082.1 GCA_012518735.1 Bacillota bacterium | reverse complement strand
CGACGCTGCCGAAACCGTATGAACCCCTAATACCAAGAACAAAGCAATGAGCAGTGCAGCTTTTTTCTTCATTTTCGTTCCCCTTTCCTTTTTATACTTTTCATAAGTTTGGAGCAGCACTGGGATTACCAACAAGGTAGCTAATGAGCTCACAATCATTGTTACAGAAATCAAGTAACCGAAAACTGATATGGCTCGGAACTGCGAGAACGCTAATACTAAAAATCCTGCAATCAAAGCGATGGCGTTGTAGAAGATGCCGCGACCTGCTGTTTGACCCGTAATTCGGATAGCATCTTCCACAGTATTACCATTCGTCAGCTCTAAGCGGTAACGACTTACGTAGTGAATAGCATAGTCAATCCCAATGCCTATAGCTAGACTAGCAATGATACTAGTAACAGCATCTAGTGGAATACCTAAATACCCCATGATCCCAAAATTGAATATGACAGTGACTACTAATGGAACAAGACTCAATAGACCTAGACCGATTGATTTCATGAGCAGTGCTACAATAATCCCTACAGCAATGGTAGATGTAATTAGGCTCGATACTTGAGTCTGAACATAGCGATTCATCAACCGCATCATGACCTTAGGAGTACCAACGAGACGTACGGACAAGTTAGAATCTCCAAAACGGTTTTCTAAATACTCCTCTACTTGATGAGTCACTTCTGCAAGTTTACCAGCGTCAAGACTCTTCATTTGGGCTGTAACTAGGGCTCTTTGAAAATCATAACTTACAAGAGAATCCAAACCCGAACCACCCTGCATTGTAAAGAGCAGAAGCTGCTGAGCTACAGCCTCCCGAGTATCGGGAATCTCATAAAACTCAGGCTCTCCATCCCACAAAGCTTGGTTCAGTTCTCGAACAACATCAGCAATGGAGGTAGCATGATTAATGGTATCAAAAGAGTTGAGATAGTCCTGTACTGCAATCATTTCATTGAGTACATTAGGCTCCTTTACTCCATCTTCTACCCCTGTATCAAAGACCACAGAAACCTGCATACTGCCTCCGAAAACCTCTTCTACTACATTGGCAGCCGTCTTTACCGGACTCGAATCATCAAAGTAGTTGATGATATTGCTCTCTAGTGTGATTTTGAATGCCCCAATACCAATAGCAACTAACACGATTGCCACTACAATGATGACATTCTTAGGACTAGTGATGGTCCAATTGGTCAAGGTCTTGAGAAGCTTGTCTAAACGCCCCGCCTGTTTCGGCTGATCCTTCTTCTCAGATGCTGTAGGTGGGTCTACTAGAATCAATATGGCTGGAATTAGTGTGATCGATAATCCCATAGCAAGCATTACACCTATAGCGGTCAGCACGCCGAACTCCCGAATGGGGTGAACGAATGCTGTAACTAAGGAAGCAAATCCAGCGGCAGTAGTAAGTGCTGCCATCACTACTGGAGAGCTGATAGCTTCATACGTTGCTTCGAGGGCTTGCCGCTTTTCCAATCCTGAGGCTAGAGCTTCTTTATACTTATTCAAAATATGAATACTGGATGCAATTCCAAGAGTAACCAAAACGATTGGCATTACCATTGAAATAATGGATACGGGAATATCCATCAAGACCATGATACCTGTGGTCCAAATCAAACTGGCCAAAACTGTTACCATTGGAATAAAGATGCCAAGGAACGATTTAAACGTTATATATAGAATAACGGCAATCACTAGAACTACAAAGGGAACGAGATTTCGCAGGTCCTGTTTCATAGCTGTTTCAGTATAATACATAACATACGAATCCCCAATGATATGAATTTGTTCAGGACCTTTATATCCTTCTACAATACTCTCAATTTCAGCAGCAAGTTCGTAGCGATCTACTCCATCACCCTGTTCAAAATCAACCATCAAAGCAGCGCCTCGACCATCGCGAGTGATGAAACGGTCTACATACGGACTAGATAGGATGGTCTCCCGATACTCTTCAATTTCCTCTTTCGTCTGAGGTAGTGTGGTGGTTGCAGGATGAATATCGATGCCAAAGAAACTGCTTTCCACAAGCTGGACATTAAGGGGACTTTGAACATCCTCGATCCCAGGTAGGGCCCCAATCTTTTTCTCCAATTCACTAATTTTCCTTAATGTACTGGCCTGGAACACATCATCACTTTGAATTGCAATTAAAAACAATTCTTGTGAACCAAAGTCGTCAGCAACCTTCTGAAGTTCAGAAAGGACTGGATCATCGTCAGGAATCATAGCATCAATGCTGGCGTCAAAAGTCAGATTGGGAATTAAGCTGCCTGTCAGTACAGTAATTATTACAGCAACTCCTATGAACAACCACGGCTTATCTAAGACTATTTTTGTCAATCGTTTCAACATGCATCACCTCATTCTATTTTTGGAAAATCACGCTTAAAGCACTTAATGAATTGCGAATTGATACATCTTCTGGCTCTAACAGTGCTTGAATAGCGATTCCAAACAATCCACCGAACAGCATACTGGCCAATGTTTTGGCTGAATACTCGTTGCCTAGTTCTGCAAGAACATCTGCATCAAACACTTCGGTAGTGATCTGTTCCGTTATCCCTGCAAAGACATCCCGCACCCGATCACGAAAAGGTTCAGACCAGAGGGCTAGACCTGCTAGGTCGTAGAGAACCCGAAATAGTTCTGGATCGGTCTGCAGTACCTCTTGAAAGAGTGTAATAAACTGTTCTCCCTTTTCCTGTGGAGTCATACCCTCTTTCATGAAACCCTTCATATACTCATGATAGTTCTGGGCTGCTCGAGCCACTACAGCTAACAGCAATCCCTCCTTATTGGTGTAATGATAACTGATCTGGCTGACAGCCACTCCAGCTTCTTGAGCAATTTGTCTAAGAGATGTACGTGCATACCCATCTTTTGCAATACAGTGGTATGCAGCATCTAAGATCTTTTCTTCCTGAGTTTTGTCCATAATGACTCGCTGCCACCTTTCGATCGGACGACCGTTCGAATTTACTAATTGATTCAATTATACCCTATGTTGTCGTTAAATGCCAGAGAACAAAAAAAATAGTGGCTCTGAAGTGAGCCACTACCCTTTCTTCCTGTCTATGATTGTACATCTGCGCTGGGTTGTTTCCTTTTTGAAAACATATAGAAGACAATCAAGCCAATAATAGAAGTTCCAGCCAAAGTAAGCCAGACCGCTGAATAGGAATAAGCTGCCACGATTCCTAAGCCCATAGAACCGATAACAAACCCAACATCAAAAGCATTACTAAAAAATGCCATCGCCTGCGGAAACTCATCTTTGGAGCTCACATCAGATACCATAGCCATGAGCACCGTGTTAATAACACCGAAGCCAAGACCAGAACTGGCAGCACTCACTATTAATGACAGCTGTCCTGACATTCCAGAAAGGGTGAACAGGCCAAAAATCAATACAAAGAAACCGGGAATAACTACAGCTCCCCTCCCAAGACGATCTGAACCATACCCTGATAAGCTTCCACCTACTGTAAACATTCCAGCAAATATTACAAAGAAAGCAGCAGGATTGGAAATCCCTACCTGAATTGCGTGGAGAGTGAGGAAGGAAGATGTGGCTCCAAGCACCATAGAAACAGATAGCATCACTCCACTAATGGTTACAAGTGAACGATTCGCCCACGAACTGTAGGATTCTACAGTACCTTCTAATGTTTCTACCGTTTGAGATTGAGTTGGAGATTCTAAGAATATGCTGCCAACTAAAGCCATAAAGCCAATTCCAGACGTAATCCAAAACAAATTAGTAAAACCCACCACGTCAACTAGATACAGACCCAAAGCAGGACCAGCCATCATGCCCAAACCTGTAACAGCTGAATAGATCCCAAATAACAGACCTCGATTGTGGGGCTGTGCGAAGCTTGCCAATAAACTTTGGCTGCCCATAATAAATCCGGCCATACCAAGAGCATTAATAATTCGTACAACACCCAAAAATGGAAATCCGAACTTAGGGATGTACAAAGCAGGTACAACAGCAATAATAACCAATCCCAATCTTAACACGAATGGGCTTCCTTTCCTTCTCACCAAACGTCCACAAACAACTTTAAAAATAACAGCCGCTGCAGAAAGTAAGCCTACTAATAGGCCAACAACCCGCTCGTCTCCGCCTAAGAAATCAATATACAGCGGCAGTATTGGTGCAAAGATATAGTAAGATGTGAAGTATAACGCCGTGACCAGGAACAAGAGTATGACATTCATTGTACGATTCATCTTTTTCAGCTCACTATTCATATTATTCTAATTCATTATATCTATCTGCCCAGACAATACGACGGATCTACCTTACGAACTAGGCGATAGGCTACTGGTGAAAAACCCCTTTTCGGCCAATGCCTTGACGACAGCAGATGGGTAACGCGCCAATCTGTTTCACAGTAACGAAAATCCTTTAGTCGGGCATCCTGAAGACCAGAAGCTAACATTGTAGTTGAGAAGTTACATTTATGCAACCTCACACGCCGAAGAGTTGCTTTTAGTTGTTTTCAGTTGACAGTGGTTGGGATTATTTATACATTAAAGAAGAAGGAGGGTTATTATGATCAAGGACAAACTGCGCACTGCAGGGGAAATTGCAGACATATTAGGCCTATCAGTTGAGACTATCTGGCGCTATACCAGAGAGAAAAAAATTCCTTATCTAGAGATTGGAGGCAAGCAGTATCGCTATAAAGAGGATGAGGTGCTTGCCGCTCTAAAGACAGGTAAGGTTGTCCTTATTGAACAAGAGGCCACTTATTCCTCAAAATTAACTTACAAAGATTACGCCCGTCAACCTGCTGAACCTGGTTATACCATTGAATTAATTGATGGAGTATTAATCCGGGCGCCGTCCCCTACTGTGCAGCACCAGCGCGTTTCCATCCGATTGCAAACAATTTTATTGAACTATTATACAAAATTGGATCCCCATGCTGAAATTCTCAATGCCCCCTTAGATCTTTATCTTGACGAGCACACAGTTGTGCAACCGGATTTGCTTTTATTTACCGGAGATAATCTTCCTCATAAGACCCCCGTGCGCACTCGACCTCAGCTAGTGGTAGAAATCCTGTCACCGTCTTCAAGTCGTATAGATCGGGTAGAGAAATTAAACCATTACCAAGAAGCGAAAATTACCCATTATTGGATCGTAGATCCCCAAGATAAGCTGATTGAATGTTATCAGTTAAAAAAAGAAGGCTATCTTTCCGTTGCACGTTTTTCCGAAGGGCATTTCAACCATCCTAGCTTTCCCGGATTAAACTTTAGACTAGAGAAGATCTTCTACCAACCACCGCAGACTTAGGGCTAACAGCTCTAACCCCGACTGTACAATACCCCGATCTTCCTGTCGTGCTTTACGAATATTGAAGCGAGGGTTTATTGACAGACTGGAAAAATCTAGTTTCTCTAGATCCAACAAAGCATGAGCTTGCTCATAACCAAAACCCAGCCTAAACCAAGGTTCTAACCAATCTTGTTGAGCAAGGGCTACCCAAACAGCTCCTATGCCAGCAGGGTGAATCCATACATGACGGCCCCGAACAGCATTAACTGCTGGGCAGCCAATAAGGTATGCCATTAGTTTCCCATTT
>JAAYRO010000081.1 GCA_012518735.1 Bacillota bacterium | reverse complement strand
CAGCATTGCAGGTAAAACACACTCGTTCAAGTCTATCCTAGAACGTTACGACCCATCTGTGTATAATTTCGAGATATTAAACGCCATCTCACTTGGAATTGACACCTATGTCTAGAAATACGCACTCTCAACCTTTTCCTGACATTAGATTTACTCCACTTGTTTGTCTTAACTATTCCTTGCTAATTATGTATTCTATATTACGTCAATGTGTCCTCTTTTTCTAATGTTCAGCATACGAGCAGACACCTGCCGCAGTAACGGGTCACGACAATTAACATAACAAAACCCCGGATTTCTCCAGGGTTAGCTTGAATAATTTCTTATTAACTTCTTTGACCATATTTCTCTGCAATCTTGACCAGAGTGGATACGCAGTCATCCATAGCCTGGACACAAGCGTATTCTAGTTTTGAATGATGATTATGGCTCCCCGTCCCTAGATTAGGACAGGGAAGTCCCATAAACGACAACCTTGCACCATCCGTCCCACCTCGGACCGGTCGACTGTTAGGCGTCCCCCCTACTTCTCTTACCGCTTCATAAGCGGTCTCAATCAGATGCCAGTGGGGCTTAATCTGTTCTGCCATGTTCGCATAGCTATCAACAATCTCAGTTTGAACAGTTCTGACTCCGTATTTCTGGTTAATCTTTTCAGCTGCTTGACTAATCATGTCCTTTTTCTCCTGAAACTTCACAGCATCATGATCACGGAGAATATAGGTTATTTGTGCTTGTTCTACGGTTCCCTTGAGGTCGATTAAATGGTAGAAGCCTTCATAGCCTTCCGTGTACTCTGGCCGCTCATTGGAAGGAAGGAGATGATCAAACTCCATGGCAATTAGAGAAGCGTTCTTCATCCTGCCTTTTGCAGTACCAGGATGAATGTTTCTTCCCTTAATAGTGATTTTAGCTGTAGCCGCATTAAAGGTTTCGTATTCCACTTCACCAAAGGCTCCCCCATCCACTGTATAAGCGTAATCAGCTCCGAACCGCTTTACATCAAAGAGATCTGCACCCCGACCGATCTCTTCGTCAGGGGTAAACCCGATCTTGATAGTCCCGTGTTTTATGTGAGGGTTATTGAGGAGCACCTCTGCCATAGTGAGTATCTCGGCAATACCTGCTTTGTTGTCCGCGCCCAGTAAGGTAGTTCCATCAGTAACAACTAAATCACAGCCCTCGTAGGCTTTCAGTGAATCATACTCATTAGGGCTTAAGACAATGTTTTTCTCCTCATGGAGGACAATGTCTCCGCCATCATAATTCTCAACGACTCTAGCTTTAATGTCTTGGTAAGGTACATCCCTCACCACATCCATATGGGCAATAAAACCCAAAACTGGACCTGACCAATTTTCTATATTCGCTTCGATCGTTCCAAAGACATAGCCATTTTCATCCATGTTCGCATCCTTTATCCCAAGAGCCTGCATTTCTTCTACAAGGGCCCGGCCAAAATCTAACTGCTCGGGTGTACTGGGGCAGGTATCACTTACTCCATCGGATGCCGTCTCATATTTTACGTATTTCAACAGCCTTTCATAAGCTCTCATCCTTATGCCTCCTGCGTTAGTTCTTTAAAGTTTTGATCCACAACAGGTAATTCATTGATGAAGTCCAATAGTGCGGTACGATCTCCACGCGTATAACATGAAATGTCCTCTCCCGTTGTGTTAATCAAGTCATCCGTAACTAAAAACGTATCCATTCCAAGACTGGCAGCACACATATCTTCTTGTACGTCATTGCCGATCATAATACAGTCCTGGGGTTCTCTACCCATTTTATCTATAATCTCTTGATAGTACGCCAGGTTAGGCTTAGCAAAGTGAAAGTCCTCGTATGTTGTAATCAGATCAAAATCACCGGGATCCATTCCTGCCCACCGAATTCGTTCTAGGATAGCCACTCTTGGGAAGACTGGATTGGTAGCTAATATGATTCTATAACCCTTGCTGCGCAAGATTTTGATATACTGTCCGGCTAGAGGAGTGGGATGGACCACGTTCTTCACACGCCTATACTCATTCGCGTAGAAACGTTCAAACTCAGAAACATGGGAATGAACGTCAGAACCAAAATCTTCCTTAAATGTCTCCCAGAAAAGCTCTTCGTTTGTTGCAGTTCCATCATTTCTAACCATGGCTTCAAAACCATCCAACACCGCCTGGACCATTTTTTTGGGCTCGTAGTCTAAACTAATACCTTTAGCTGCCAGTTCCTTGAAATACGCTTTGACAAATTCATCTTGATCCATAGGAAGCAGTGTTCCATCTAAGTCAAACAAAACCGTATTCATTTTTCCCTCCACTGCGTTATCTTTCATCCTGTTTTTCCGTTGTGAACTCCTGCATTTTTCCAATAATCCGATCCTTAAAAATATAGCCACCTACAAAAAGAAGTACGGCCACCGAGGAAATAATAATGGCACCTAAATAGTCCTTTTCGTGCAGATTATGGCCGAGGTAAGCAGATGCCAATAGAGCAGGGAAACGAGCCATGCTGGCAATTACTAGGAATCGTACGGACTTAACGGGAGTTAGACCAGCAATATAGGTCAGAACATCCTTCGGTAAACCAGGCAGAAGAAAGAGAATAAAGATAACTGCATCAGACTTCTTACCCTGCATTAATTCCCTCATCCGCCTCAGTTTGTTTTCTGAGACAAATGACCTAACTAAGGGATATCCCAAAAGGCGAGCTGCGAAAAACGCACAGACTGATCCGAGAATTACACCGATCATCAAATAAAGAGTTCCCAGCCATGTGCCGAATACAAAACCCCCTGCTACCTGCACCACTTCTCCAGGTATGACTGGAATCACAATCTGGATAATCTGAATCAATACGAAGATGAATACACCCGTATAACCATAAGATTGAATGAGATCCCTGAACTCTTCTGGTTCACTTACTAGTTCCGTTACAATGGGAGCATATTTGATCGTAGCCAAAACCAAGAGAACCATAAAGACGGCGAACAGTACAATATTCATTATGGGTACGTTTCTGCTGTGAGAACTAATTTTGTGTACCCCCTTTTTCTACAGGGTCCATGTGAATGACAATTTTAACACCTAGTTCCCTCTCGATTGTCCTTTCAATCTCATCAATTTCGGCATGAACCTCTACCAAATCGGCGCTGTCAGATACTTCTGCATGTACGGATGCGAGAGTGCGCCCTGGCCCGTAATCGTGAACATCTAAATCATGAACACCCTTTATGCTTTTGCCTTTGAGAATTTGTGCTGTAATCTCCTGCACAAGCTTTGGATCGGGGGAGGACCCTAACAGTAGATCTACTGAATCCCGAGCAATACCAAAACCCGTATACAGAACTAATATGGAAATGATAACACCTAAAATACCATCAACAGGTAGATCAACATACTGTCCCAAAACAGCTCCACCAGCCACAGCACTTGTAGCAACTGCATCATTTAAGCTGTCATAGGCCACAGCCCTATTCATACTTGAGTTAACAGCCTCTCCAATATACTTATTATAAGAAAACATCCACAGCTTAATCCCAACAGAAAAGAGCAGAACAACCATTAGAGCTAGATTAAAAGACACAATTTCAGGCTCAATGATTTTTTCAACCGAACTCCGCAAGAGCTGCAGACCCACAGCAAGAATAATAAAAGACACTACTAAGGCCCCAATATACTCAACTCTTCCGTGACCGTGCGGATGTTCTTTATCTGGCGGCCGATTAGCAAGTCTAGCGCCAAAAATGGTTATGCAGGACGAACTTAGGTCGCTTAGGTTATTAAAAGCATCCGAAACGACTGCAATACTGTTGACCCAGATACCGACAAGCAGCTTTAGTATAAACAGGACCACATTGCAGACAATCCCCAAAACGCCAGACAAGATGACATACGATCCTCTAACTTGATTATCGGCCACATTTGTGTAATCAGGAACAAATCTTCTGATGATTAGTTGTATCACAAGAGACTCTCCGTTCTTGTTGAATATAAGAAAAACACCTGGGGACAGCTTCGTCCCACAGATGTGACAAAATCCATCCGCTACCTTCATTTATACCCTAATCATACCCCACAATGGCAAGTAATACAACCGGTGGTTAGAATAGCGCCTACTGCCAATACTACTAATGAAGTCTACCACATCCACATTTAGGAGGTTGTCGAAATGATTCTGAATTTAGTAGTGGTTGTCCGTTCTACCATGGCATTTTTTGTGCTCCTCATCTACGCTCGCATTCTTGGGAAACAGCAGATCTCTGAACTCACCTTTTTTGACTATGTAAATGGCATTACCATTGGTTCCATCGCGGGAACCATGTCTACAGATACTACCAGCACCGCTTTTCATCATTTTCTAGGTCTGACAACTTGGGCTGGATTAACATTATTAATTCACCT
>JAAYRO010000080.1 GCA_012518735.1 Bacillota bacterium | reverse complement strand
GTTAGAGTTAACTCACTTTGAGTTTGAAACTAGCACTTCTAACTCTATTGACAAGTTAGCACAAACTTTTGGCTCGTTCTCAATCGTTGATTGAAAACTTCATTCTGTTGTTTAGTTTTCAAGGTTCATCAATCCCCCGTGGAGCGCCTGTTTAGGGGCGTCCTGCAAGGGACAATGATTAATATACCATGCATCCCGATCTGAATCAAGAGCTAAATTTCCCCGCTCTGCAAAGTGTACCATATCTATCGAACCCGATTGTAGTTTATCTCGTTTTTTCTGCAAATATCCCCCTAACTCATTTTTCTTCACCCCGGCTGCTTTCTGATCAAAAAAACCAAAGCCCGCCTATGGCGGGCTTTGAAGCAGTTAAGTCCTTAACGAGGACGCATATGGGGAAATAATAAAACATCTCGAATTGAAGGTGAATCAGTTAGAAGCATGACCATACGATCGATACCGATACCCAACCCACCTGCAGGTGGCATTCCATATTCTAGGGCTCTAATATAGTCCTCATCCATCATATGAGCTTCTTCATCGCCCCGATCGCGCTGCTCCATCTGCTTACGAAATCTCTGTTCCTGATCAATCGGATCGTTTAATTCAGTAAATCCATTGGCCACTTCCCATGTAACAATGAACGGTTCAAAACGATCAGTCAATTGAGGGTTGTCCTTCTTGCGCTTAGCAAGTGGACTTACCTCCACTGGATGATCAGTAATAAAAACAGGCTGAATCAAGTTCGGTTCTACAAATGCATCAAAGAATTCTTCTACGACGTTACCATAAGAAGCTTGTGCTGGAACAGAAATTCCTTTTTCCTTGGCTAATCGCCTAGCCTCCTCATCAGTGAGACCGGACAGATCCACTCCAGAGTATTCCTTAATTGCCTCCAGCATAGGTTTCCGCGGCCAGGGAGGTGTAAGGTCAATTTCCTCTCCTTGAAACGTAATCTTTGTGGAACCTACAACTTCTTTAGCAACATGAGCGAAAATCTCTTCCGTAATTCTCATCATATCTTCAGCATCGGCATAAGCTTGGTACAATTCACATGATGTGTATTCCGGATTATGCTTGGTAGACATACCTTCATTACGGAAATTTTTCCCAATCTCAAAAACTCGCTCGAATCCTCCCACTAACAACCGTTTCAGATAAAGCTCTGGCGCAATTCGCAGGTATAAATCCATATCCAGAGCGTTATGGTGCGTCACAAACGGTTTGGCATTAGCCCCTCCTGCAATAACGTTCAGCATAGGTGTTTCCACTTCTAAAAAGCCACGTTCAATGAGGAAATTGCGGAGACTTTGAATAATCCTGCTGCGAGCTATGAACACATCCCGGACTTCAGGATTTACAATTAAATCCACATACCGCTGGCGATAACGCAGATCCACGTCTTTAAGACCGTGCCATTTTTCAGGTAAGGGACGCAGAGACTTAGACAGCAGCTTCAAATCCTTTACTTCAACACTAATTTCACCCCGTCGAGTTTTGAAAACACGACCAGTAACCCCTATGATATCACCGATATCTAGTGTCTGAAAAAGGCCATATCCCTCTTCACCTAAAGTGTTGATCCGTAAATAGAGCTGTATTCGTCCAGATGAGTCCATCAAGTCGGCAAAACTAGCCTTACCATGAGTTCGCAATGACATGATTCGCCCAGCAATGACTGTTTCTTGATCCTCCATTGAATCAAAGTTGTCTAGGATCT
>JAAYRO010000079.1 GCA_012518735.1 Bacillota bacterium | reverse complement strand
ATACTCGCCAGGGTGGATGCTCCTGTGCATGTAGCTCATGCGTTTACTACCCATGCTCTAGATACGGAGATAGATTTCTTTACTGTTGTGGACGATTTGGCTGGCGATGAAACAGGTGCAGCTCATGCTAATGACATGGAGTTGGGTGGGGGTATTTTCTACGGATACGTAGTAGTTGATATTCCTCTTCTTGTTTCAAACTTGACTGGCTGCAAAAGCAATGACTGGCTTAACCAGGACCATAACGATGCACGTGATCTTCTCAAACTGCTAATCCATGCTACCGCTCAAGTGACTCCTGGAGCGAAGCTTGGAGCAACTGCGCCCTATGCTAGAGCTGAATGTGTTGTTCTTGAAGTAGCTGATAAGCAGCCGCGCAGTCTAGCAAATGCGTATTTGAAACCAATTGACAATCGACAGAAAGGATTCAATCCGATGGGGCTTTCGATAGAGGCTATGGCAGAATATATGGATGCACTAGACAAAATGTATGGAAGCGATGGTGAAAAACGATTTGTGACACTTGTTCCGATTCATCATTGGTCTAAGGAGAGTGAAGTTACTGCTTCTCTGGAGGAGGCCATTGATCAGAGTCTAGACGCAGTTTTTGGTGAGAGATCATGAGGGCTTTAATTCTAAGAATTGATGCTCCTATGATTAGTTTTGGCTCGGTAATCGTTGATCATCACGGGTTTACCGACTATTTCCCCGGGATAAGTATGCTTACTGGGATGATCGGAAATGCCCTAGGATGGAATCACAGTGAGTCTGATAAACTGCAAGAATTGCAGGATAGACTGGACTTTGCGGCTCGTTGGGACGTACGTCCACAGCGGGTTATAGATTATCACACAGTTGATTTAGGATCACCCAAGATGCGTAAGCCAGGCTGGACTACTAGAGGAGAGGCAGAGCATCGTGCTGGCGGGACCGCTGCAAAATACGGCACTCACCAACGGTATCGTCATTACCTGGTTGATGGACTTATGACCCTTGCGTTAGGTCTGAAAGCGGGAGGGTCTCCAGATTTGGAGACAATAAGAACCGCGTTTGAAAGGCCCGCTCGTCCCCTGTTTATTGGCCGCAAGACGTGTTTGCCTTCCCGCCCTTTACTAGATCCTATAACTCCAATCGTTGAAGGAGAGGATTTGGTAACTGCATTAGAAACAGTCCCAGTTTGGAGTAGAGAGGGTGTGCCTGAAGAAGAAAATAAAAAAACTTGGGCTTGTTGGACTCCATCTTCAGAGGTAGAGAACGTTGGTGAACGCCGCTTGGTTTACGATTTAAGGGATTGGCACACTCAACTTCCTACTGGCAGCCGATGGCGAAAGGAAGGTTGGATTGGGGGAGGAAAATGAACCAACTTTTTATGATTGAACTAGAATTCGACACACTCGCCCTGTATCGTTTTCTCCATACACGAGGATTGTCCGGAATAGAAGATGATACAGAATTAGGCTATGGATTGCATGCATGGTTAAAGGCCGCATTTGGTGATTTGGCTCCTAAGCCATGGCGGTTGTTAATGGACAAACACCGCCCTCCGCGAATTCTGGGCTACGCTTCTCACGGTGCGGATGTGCTCCAACAAAGAATTGTCGAATTTGCGGATCCAAGTGTCCTGCGGGTTTGTCCAGAACCTCAGCTCATGATTGCCGATCGTATTATGCCAATATTTCGTAAAGGGCGTAGGGTTGGGTTTCAGACCTTGGTTTGTCCGGTTGGGCGGAAGGCGAGGAGTGGAATAGAAAAGGATCTGTTCTTAATACACGCTGACTCCCATGGAGAGGGGTTGTGCCGGGAAACGGTTTACTGTAATTGGGTCGAAGAGAAGCTTGGTGATTATTCAGTGATTGTGGATTCGATACGATTAGAGGGTTTTCGTTTGGTAAGACAAATGCGCCAGACCCAATCTTCCAATGGTAAGCGGCGCCGTCGACAAATTGTTCGTCCCCAGGCGCTTTTGGAGGGAGAGCTAATTGTTCGAGATTCAACCGAATTCATCCGTCTCTTGGCACGTGGTATAGGACGACATCGTGCGTTCGGCTATGGAATGATTTTATTGAGGCCCCCATCATGAGCAGCTCACTGTTTTCTGGTAGGCTGGGCTTGGCGCGATCCCGCATACCACACGTAGATCGGCACGGATTGCTCTGGCTGTCAAGAGGTAATTTGTATGTTAAAGACGGTACACTCTGTTTTCGAGCTGCTGGTAACGATGATATGGAGCCTGGTGAATATGCAATTCCGTACCAAAGGATTTCTATGATTCTGATTGGTCCTGGCACTTCGGTGACACATGATGTGCTTAGGATTTTAGCTCATCAAGGAACACTGCTGGCCGCTGTTGGTGAGGGCGGTGTTAAGCATTACACTGCTCCTCCCATGGGGGCAGGGCGCTCTAGTGTGGCGAGAGCACATGCTCGGTTGTGGGCGGATGAAGATGAGCGGATCTATATAGCTCGCAGAATGTATGGTTATCGTTTTCAAAGTGCATTCCCACATGATGACATAAGTGTTTTGCGTGGGATGGAAGGTGCAAGGTTAAGAGAAATATACAAGATCATTGCAGGACAGTATGGCGTGGAATGGAAGGGACGTCGTTATGATCGCCAAAATCCTCAAAGTACTGATCTTCCAAATCAAGCAATAAATCATGCTGCCACATTTGTGGAAGCGGCTGCTGACATTGCTGTAGCAGCAGTTGGTGCGCTGCCGCCGTTAGGGTTTATTCATGAAGGCTCAAGTAATGCCTTTACGCTTGATATTGCCGATTTGTGGAGAACAGAAATCACTCTGCCATTAGCGTTTTCGGTAGTGGCACACGGAACACCTGAGAGTCTTCTTGAGCGGAATATGCGTTATGAAGCTGCAAGATGGTTCAAAAAACACAAGTTAATACCTAAAATGATAGATCGTATTAAGGAGTTGCTTTATGTCGATGACCGTAGTGGTGACACGTAATGTACCAGATCGCATTCGCGGATTTCTAGCGTCATCGATGCTGGAAGTTGGACCTGGCGTCTATACAGGCTCCGACCTGTCTGTTGCAGTTCGAAACAGAATCTGGGGTGTTCTGGAAGGATGGTTTCCTGGGGCGGACAGCAGTATCGTTATGGTGTGGGAAGATAGGAAGGTGCCAGGAGGCCAATCTGTCAAGGTCCTTGGAGTTCCGCCGATTGATCTCGTAGAACTTGATGGAATTGTCTTAGCGCGAAGAGAGATCTCAGAGAAATTGAAACAATAGGTTGACAGATTCCAAAGATTATAAACAATGGCGAATTGTTTCCAAGGGGCTCCCCCGCATACGCGGGGATCGACCATAATGGCTAGTTACGTTACAGCGCACTTAAGGGGCTCCCCCGCATACGCGGGGATCGACCCTTTCCTGCATCGTTTCAGTTCACTAGGACACATTTCCTCCTCATAGTTCCAGGGTTGCTCGTCAATCAAGTCGCACTCTAATTGTACCGTTGATAGTAGTCTAGGCAGGGTCGTAT
>JAAYRO010000010.1 GCA_012518735.1 Bacillota bacterium | reverse complement strand
GAATTAGGTGAAACTGGTGACGTTGTCTCATTTACAGCACCTACTGTAGATGGGGAGTACTACATCGACTTATTCGTTATTGACAAAAACGGTCATCAGGATCGGGCGGCTGATTATTTTGTAGTAGAGGATGGAGTCGCTCGTGAAGTGGATTTGGCCAAAGAACACGCAGCTTGGATAGATTCAGCTGTGGTCTATGGGGTTATGCCGAATAACATCGGTCTCTTTGGTTTTGATAGTGTGATAGACCATCTCGATTCTCTTGAAGAACTTGGTGTTACTACCCTTTGGCTTTCGCCAATTCAAGATAGTCTCACCTTTGGTCATGGTTATGATCTAATTAACTACTTTGAAATTCGGGAACACTACGGTACTAAGGATGATTTCCGTCGATTAGTTGATAATGCTCATGCCCGGGGCATGCGGGTCATAATGGATGTGGTTCCCAATCATACTGCAGCTGACCATCGCTATTTTAAGGACACCTTACTCTATGGCGAGCAGTCTCCATACTTTGATTTTTATGAACGGGATCAGAATGGGCAGGCTGAGTTCTATTTTGATTGGTACGATCTTCCCAATCTGAACTATAACAACCCAGAAGTGGTGAACTGGATTACAGAAAGCCTCATGTATTGGGTACGGGAATTCCATATTGATGGTTTTCGAGTTGATGCTGTGTGGGGCGTAAAAGAGCGCAAACCAGAATTTTGGAGTGCTTTTCGCAGCGAAGTCACTCGCATTAAGCCGGACATCTTGTTAGTGGCAGAAGCGAGTGCTCGCGATGACTATTACTTCACAAATGGGTTTGATGGGGCGTATGACTGGACGGACCAGTTGGGGCATTGGGCTTGGGAAAATGTCTTTACTAATAAGGATCTCATTGTGCCTCGACTCCATCGAGCTTTAACAAACAATGGGCGGGGTTATCATGAAGACGGGCTCATCTTTCGTTTCTTGAATAACAATGATACGGACTATCGTTTTATCACCCGTTATGGAGTGGAATTAACCCGTACTGCTGCTGCCCTGCTCTTAACCCTTCCGGGGCTTCCTCAGATTTATACAGGGCAGGAAGTAGGTGCGGAGTTTAGACCTTATTACGATAATTGGCCCGTTTCGTTCTATGATGAACATGATTTGTTCACCTATTATCAAGATCTAATTCGCATTCGACGGCACAGCCCAGCTAGTGAAAGTCTGCAGTCGAGAGAGTGGCAGCCTGTTTCCGTTGATTCAGATGGCGTTTACTGCTACATTCGTGCCAGCGAAAAAGGGGATCCTGTACTAGTTGTCTTGAATTTCTCCTCCAGTGATCAGTACGTTCAGGTTGAAGTTCCTGAAGGCTTCCCAGAACTGACCACCGGCATGCTATATGACTTATTAGGCGAAGAGGAGATCGTCGAATCTGAACAAAGAACTCTTTTTTTAGAACTAGCACCATGGCAGGCTAGAATAATGATGGGCCAGTAGAGCCTGATGGAGGGATCTTGTGGACAAGTTAGTTATTGAGACCATGAGTTGTGATGTTTGGTTACCGTACAAAACCATTGAAGGTGTTTGTGAGTGTTATGTGGATGGTTCCGAGTTGTTCCTGAAGGTGAATGAAGATGAGGTACCTGTAATTGTAATGGGTGTCCAGTTTTCAGCTCTTGTACCTTTAAATGAGGGTAAGAACACCATCACCGCTTACTGCATTCGTCCAGATGGACAAGAACTCGTTTCTAACACCATTGAGTGTGTGCTCTGTTTGGAAGATCGGCCACGAGCTCGGATCTCTGTTTGTCAAATTGGTGATGAACTAGCTATTGACGGATATGAAAGCGAAGAAAGCGAAATCAGCGGGGCGCCTATTGTGGAATTTACTTGGTCTCAGCGGGATACCAATCCTGAACCACTGCAGTTTGAGGGAACCGGTCAATTAGTTGCTGCTTCGACTCCAAAGACTGACGGCGAATACTACATTACATTAGAAGTGAAAGACCAAAATGGCAGCACAGATAGGGCATGCACATATTTTCGAGTGGTAAATGGGGATGTTGAGTTTGTTGAATGGGAAATCGAAAACGCCCAGTGGATCGAGGATGCCATAGTCTATGGCGTAGTTCCCCATAATTTTGGTAAACAAGGTTTTAAGGCTGTCACTGCTAAGTTGGATTATTTAAAGGATCTTGGAATCAATACAATTTGGCTCGCTCCTTCTAATGATACTCCCAATCCCACTGGACACAGCTACAATGTGCGGGATTACTTTGAGCTCCGTGCCGACTATGGAACAAAAGATGATTTCCGTGAATTGGTTAATGAAGCCCACCAGAGGGGGCTCAGAGTAATGATGGACTTTGTACCTAATCATACAGCGATTGAGCATAGGTATATGGTTCATACACAGGAACACGGTCCTAAATCACCGTATTGGGATTTCTACGAGCGAGATGTAGAAGGTAACCCAACCCACTACTTTTTCTGGGATAACCTTCCTAACTTGAATTTCGACAATCCAGAGGTATTTCGCTGGATTACCGAAGCTATGCTGTACTGGGTCAGGGAGTTTGACATTGACGGTTATCGGGTAGATGTAGCTTGGGGTCCTAAACAAAGAAGACCTGACTTTTGGCCTCAAATGCGTGCAGAGCTTCAACGGATCAAACCAGATATCTGCATGTTGGCTGAAGCAAGTGCTCGGGATCCTTACTATTTTGTAAACGGGTTTGACGCAGCTTACGATTGGACAGAAGAGTTAGGGCACTGGTCCATGGAAAAGGCCTTTGAGGTGCCAGAAGAGGTAACACAGCGTGTCCACAACTCCTTGACCAATCATGGTTGGGGATTTCCTGAAGATGCTTTGGTATTTCGTTTTATTAATAACAACGATACCTTTGCCCGTTTTAACACTCGCTATGGTTTAGGGATGACCAAGGCGGCTGCAGCATTAGTTTTAACTGGACCTGGGCTGCCCTTGGTTTATACAGGGGAAGAGGTAGGTGCTGAATACGAACCTTATTCCACTGATGAACCTATCAGTTTTGATGACCTCCATGGACTGAGAGATTATTACAGGCGTTTGATTGCTCTTCGAAGTAATACACCCAGCTTACGTTCGCGCTTGTGGGAACCAATTAAGGTAGAACCGACTCATAAGCTCTATGCATATGTCCGGTTTCAAGCTGGAGGAGCTGAACCTGTATTAGTTGTCATTAATTTCTCCAATGACGAAGTGAAGACAGCTTTAGATATAGACCTGGACTTAACTTCAGAACTTCTGAGTGAAGAGTCGGTGCAGGTTATAGATGGTAAATTGATGGTGGAAATGGCTCCTTGGGGAGTCAAGGTATTTGCTTAGACAATATAGGTGGAGGTGTCTGTAAATGCGCGCATATGAAACCCAACTAGAGTTTTCTGGGGAAAAAGCCCATGCTGTTGTAGTAGAGTTTGATAAGGACTGGCGATTTGTGTTCTGGGCCAAGGCCCAGTATGTAGGCTGTGTAGATGTGGGAGATGATGTCTGGTTTACCCCAGAATGGTGTGAGACAAATAGTCCCAACGATTTACACTGTTATGAACCAATTATGGATAAGCAGCTGCGCTGGAGCAGAGTGGAGATTATTGAGAATGGACCAGCTCGAGTCCGAGTTAAGTGGAGTTATACGCTGCCCGATATGCGGTACCGGATTTTCCATGGAGATACGCGGGCAGAAGAGATTTACACCATTTACCCTGATGGTGTAGCTGTGCGAGAAGTGGTGTTGTGGCCTGGTACTAAGAACAACCATGGCGGAAATGCAAATCTATGGCAGGTGGCTGAGTGGATTTTAATAAATGGTGCGGGCAGTAATCCACTGGAAGTAATGGAAATGCCTACCCCGTTTACCTTAAAAAATGGGAAGGGCGAAGCGATTCATGTTCCTTGGCCTCTGCCAGCACAGGATTTCGAACCGTTCTGCGATTACTATCCTCAAGTAGCAGATTGGGATATGTATGTGGGAAAAATCAATCTCAAAGACCAAGCCAATCCTTTCATGATTTTTGCGAAGGATCAGGCGTTATTCCCCCATATGCACTGTAATGCTTGTGGAAAAGACCATCCATATTTTAACTTATTCCCTGGCAAGAATCTGTACAACGTTTATAAGCATTGGCCAGTAACAGATATGGAAGACTTTATTCAATGGGTACCTGCTGGCGATGATATTGGCAAGGTAGCTACTCACACCTCGTTTGCAGATGTGAACTTCGCCATGCGCCGCAAGTCTAGTGATTATATTCCTACACCGGATCAAGGTACGACTTGGTATATCTTGTGTGGTGCCACATCTCCAGGGACCGATGGAAGTGAGCTGGAAGCCATAGCAAACTCTTATCGATCGCCAGCCCGCATTGATATACACAAGGATCCAGGTGAGCCAGATGAGTTACATCGTGGTCGGGTACTCTTAGAAGGATATGACTTTGGGCTGCGCGCCTATACAATTCGTAAGAATACAGGTGCCGATTTGGTCAAACTCAAAATGAGCCCATCTGTGCCTCAAATCAACCCTGTTTTTCTCATCAATGGTTGGACTTCTCCAGAGGTCAAAGTGACCATGGCCGGAAAGGTTTTAGACCAAGATTCATATCGGTATCAAGTACACGATCATGATATTACAATTTGGATTGAAGGAACCGTAACAGACGATACAGAGTTTGTTTTCGAAGGCTTAGACAGCTAGTCAAAGGAGGTTGGAAAGATGCTTAGTCAAGAACAAGTACGTCAAGCAAGAGAGCGTACAGTTAAGTATTTTGCTGAAGCAAACATTGCTCTTAGTGATGAAGAAAAGGTAAACATTGAAATTGCCGATTTCGGCTTAAATGATCTAGAACGGACTGGTTTGGAAGTAGTTACCTACGTAAATAACGATCGGTATTGTGCAAAGGAAATGGTTCTTTTTCCAGGACAAGTGTGTCCAGAACACCGCCATCCTGATCGCAATGGGGCTCCTGGAAAGCAGGAGACCTTTCGATGCCGTTACGGCATAGTGTATTTAAATGTGGAAGGACCAGCTTCTGAAAATAGAAAATCGCAGCCTCCTGCAGGAGATGAAGAGTATTACACCGTTTTTCATGAAATCGTGCTCCATCCCGGTGAGCAGTACACCTTGAAACCTAATACACTTCACTGGTTCCAGGCTGGTTCAGAAGGGGCCGTCGTTTCAGAGTTCTCTTCAAATAGTGATGATGCATCGGATATCTTTACCGATCCTCGTATTGATCGAATTCCTAAGGTGAAATAGGTGGAGGTGTATCTATGAGAACGGCAGTATTAGAAGGGCCCCACAAGTTTGTGATTCGGGACATACCCAAGCCCATTCCTAAAGCTGATGAAGTCTTAATAAAAGTGGCTGCATGTGGTGTTTGTCATTCGGAAATGCCTTCCTGGGAAGGAAAGTTCAATAACTTTCCTTCTCGGATAGGTCACGAAGTATCAGGTTTTATTGAAGAAGTTGGTTCCCAGGTCGAATCATTAAAAGTGGGTCAACCCGTTACTGTATTTACGGACAAAGAAGGTTACTCAGAATATATAGCAGTTAAGGCTCCATACGTTATACCGTTAGGGCCAGACGTATTGGTACCATATGCTCTTGGTGAACCTGTAGGCTGTGTAGTAAATGGTGTCCTGAGAGCAGGGATCCAGATGCACGATACAGTTGTCTTGGTAGGTACTGGTTTTATGGGTCAGATCATGCTTCAGATGGTGCTCCGCAGTGCTAAGCAGGTGATTGCAGTAGATACTCGTGATAGTGCCCTCAAAATGGCTCGCCAGCTAGGCGTGGAACACTGCATTAATCCTATTGGTGAAGACGCTGTCGAAATTGTTAAGGAGCTGACGGGGGGACAGGGTGCTGACTGTGTTATTGAACTTACAGGTAACCAACAGGGTCTCGATTTGGCCACAAAACTCACTCGAATTAGGGGTCGTTTAGTAATCTTTGGATTTCATGTAGGTCAGCGAAATATCGATATGTTTACCTGGAATTGGCGAGGCTTAGACGTGGTTAACGCTCATGAAAGGGATCCAATGGTTTATACATCTGGGATTCGAATTGGAATGGATTTAATGCAGCATGGTCTTATCTCTCTTAATTCATTAATTACTCATGAGTATTCCCTTGAAGAAATCAACGAAGCGTTCGCCACAGCTAGTGACAGGAAAGATAACTTTATTAAGGCAGTAATTCGTCCTTGATTTATGTGTGGAAGAAGGTGCAGCATTGTTAGAAAAGACTGTTTCAGGTGTTCCTCTTTCAAAGGAGCAATTTAGAATACCACCAAAAGAGCTGGGTATTATGCCCTTTTGGTTTTGGAATGGCAACCTTGATTATGATGAGATGGAGTATCAACTTAAAGAACTGCATTCTAAAGGCATTCCTGGATTTTTTATTCACAGCCGTTTTGGGCTAACTGTACCCTATTTATCCGATGAGTGGTTTAAGCGGGTCCAGTTTACGATTGACAAAGCTCGCGAATTGGATATGCAGGTGTGGATTTATGATGAAAAGAACTGGCCTTCTGGGACTGTTGGTTGGGAGATTCCTACTCTGTACCCTGATCTGCAGCAGCGTTATTTAGAACTGGTAGTTATGGATTTCCATGGTCCTTTCTTTACCTATCTGGAAGGAACAGACTCTCGTTATTTAGACCTAGAAGACTCAGAACCTATTTTTGCCTGCGGTGTGCGAGCAGAGGAATTTGAATCAGGACAGATCAGGGAGGTTATTGATGTTACTCCTAATCTGTCATTTGACAAGATTATTCCCTGGGAAGCACCAGAAGGGCGCTGGAAACTTCTTTATTTTGTAGAACGACGGGCTAAATGGTACATCGATGCTCTCAATCCCGAATCGACCCGCAAATTTATAGAAAAAACTCATGAGCAGTACAAGAAATGGGTAGGTAAAGATTTTGGTGATTTAGTACCAGGGTTTTACACTGATGAACCAGCTCTCCATTATTTCGAAGTTGGTAAAGACAATTACATCATTCCGTGGTCAAAGCGGATGTTTAAGATTTTTAGAGAGGCTAATGGTTACGATCTCAAGCCCTATCTTCCTGCATTATTTGCTGGAATGGGTGAAAAAACGACTAAAGTACGTTACGACTTCTATAATACTATCAATCAAACGTACGCAGAGGCATTTTATGGTCAGATTCGAGAGTGGTGTGAGGAAAACGATGTACTTCATACGGGTCACTTGTTGTATGAAGAGTATCTCCGCCTTCAGTCTCGCTGCGAGGGCAACCTATTCAATCTTTTAAAAGAGCTTCACATTATTGGCGTAGACCACCTTTATCCTCGGATTGGTAACGAAGAGCGGGCTGAGGAACATGTGGCCCTCAAACTAGGAAGCTCAGCAGCTCATCATTTTGGCAGTACTCGTCTTCTCTGTGAATCCCTTGGGGGCACTTATTGGGATTGTACTATGGAGCGGATGAAGTGGATTGCAGACTGGGAGTATGTGCTGGGCGTCAATTTGTTCAATCCCCATGGTTTCCATTATTCTATTGAAGGTGAGCGGAAACGGGATTGGCCGCCATCACAGTTCTACCATCATCCATGGTGGAAGCAGTACGGATTGTTCAACGATTACTTGACTCGAAATGGTTATATGTTAAGTGGTGGACGGCATGTTGCTAAGGTTGCAATGCTGTTTCCCATGACCAGTATGTGGGCCACATATGTACCGCAGGCTCCAACACCTGAAAACCATATAATCGAAGCGGAGTTCAATTATCTGACAGATGCCCTGTTACGAGTCCATTTTGACTATGATTATGTTGATGAAGATGTGCTGGCTGGGGCAGAGATTAAAGATGGTAAGATTGTGGTACGAGATGAAGAGTACTCTGTTTTATTACTGCCGCCGTTAACAACTATTAAAGAAACTACTATGGATCAAATTGAAAAGTTTGTGGCTGCAGGTGGGCATGTAATAGGGGATATTATGTTACCTACCGAATCTCCTGCTGGTTTAGATCACAGCATTGTGCAGCGGTTGGAGAAGATCTTCGGAGTAAATCCTATTGAAATACGGGAACAGTGGCTGGCAGATCAAAAGGGGCAACCGCGCGTTTCTACTGTAGAGCATGAGAACGGCAGCAAAGCTATTCTCGTGACTGGCGGCGGATTTGGTGCCAGTGGTTCATTGGATCTGCTAGATGAGGTACTGCGTCAATGCATTACACCTGATGTGGAAATTGATGATCCTAATGTTTTCTACCTGCATCGCGTAAAAGACGGAAAAGACGTGTACTTTTTCGTTAATCCCACCTGGGAAGAACGGACTATTACTATCTCCCTAGAGGGAGAGGGGTCTGTTGAATACTGGAAACAGGAGACAGGGGAGATCCTGCCTGTTTGTGTATATGAAATAGCCGATGGACGAACCACATTCCAGATTACCTTGACCGAAATCGGATCAGGAATCTACGTTCTTAACAAAGGTGACAACAAGCTCCATGTTCATAAGTCCAACATGATTGTTGATCAGATTACAGAAACGCATGTTTCTGGATACAGTCGAGGGGAAGAAGATGCTAGAATCCAGCTTAGTACCGGGGAGACTAAGGAGCTAGACAACATTCCGGCAGGTGCAGAAGTACTGCTGGATGGACCTTGGGATTTCGCAGTTGATGCAGACAACGCCCATCTGACTGCTAGTTTTCAGGTTTTTGTGGATGAGGAAAACATTGGACTTGAACAGGGATTTCATAAACCCGAATACGATGACTCAGATTGGATGACCTTTATTCAAGGTGCATGGGAGCTGCAGCTGCCTCACGAGCGTGATGAAGAAGTCTATCCAGAGACGGTGTGGTATCGCTGTTCGTTCCAGGCTGATTACATTCCCGAGAATCTCCGAGTCTTGATCGATGGTTGTAAGGGAGATTCTACTTTCTTCATTAATGGCGTAGAAGCCACAGGCGAACGGCGCCGCTGTAAATTTGATGCTCAAATTCAGGAAATGGATATTAGCGAGCTCTGCCGAGAGGGTACCAACACCATTGCTATTCGCCTCGTTGTCCATGAAAAAGTTGCTGGAATGCTCGATCCACTAAAAATCGTTGGCGATTTTAGCTTAGCCAAGACTAATGATGGCTGGGTTTTACGTAAACCGGTGACCCAAATGCAGTTAGGTAGTTGGACAGAGCAGGGCTACCCATATTTTGCCGGGACAGGAACGTACACGAAAGTGTTTGATCTACCAGAGCATTTTGCAGGAAAAAGGGTCTTTATCCAAATTGACTGTGGCGATGATGTGGCAGAGATTGATATTAATGGTGTCCGTGCAGGAACAATGCTGTGGCATCCCTATACTGTAGAAATTACAGATCAGCTCCAGCCTGGTTCCAATGAGGTGAAGATTCATGTTACGAACACCTTGATCAACTTCTTAGAAGGGGTTGAACGGCCCGGAGGATTGTTTGCGGTCCCACGGTTAACACCATACAGTGTGTACCATTTTGAGCTATAGGAGGATGACAATGTTGGCGAAGCGATGGATAGGAGCAGTTGTTCTGCTGATGGTATTCGCGGGTTTTGCCGGAGCCAGTGCCCAAACTCGGACTGTAATTCCTATGGTTTTTTCCACTAACGAGGACTACGACACATCTGAATATGCAACGGCTCAAGGATTGAAAGAGGTAGAGAAGGACTTCCAGTTAGTTAAGGAATTAGGACTGGACCGACTGCGCGTCAGTTTTAGCTGGGCCAATTATGAGCCTCTCAAGGGCCGCTTTGCGAATCTCGATTGGCTTCATCAATTTGTGGATTTAGCTGATGAGTATGGAATTACTCTAATGCCATACCTCTGCTATGCTCCAGGCTGGGCCACAACGAACGGCCAGTGGTACGACCCACCAGTTGATTATGAAGACTGGTACGATTTTGTATTTACAATGGTAAGTGAATTTAAAGACCAGATCCACAGTTGGGAATTGTGGAACGAACAGGACCATTACATGTGGTGGAGCGGCAGTCTTGATGAGTTTGCAGAACTAATTCGGGTAGGCAGTCAAGCTGTGAAAGACGCAGATTCTGATGCCACCATTATTATGGGCGGATTAACGGGACCTGATACAGGATTTCTAGAAGCCATGTTTGAAGCGGGTCTAGAAGATAGATTCCATATTATGCCCGTTCACTCTTATCATGAAAGCTGGTCTTCTGCTGCAGTAGAGAGTTACATCAAGCCTTGGGGTACCGATTTCGACTACATGGCAGAAGTTTTAGCAGAACAGGGTAGGGGTCAGCCCATTTGGTTGAATGAAATTGGCTATCCCACTATTGGAGAACAAACAGAATACGACCAAGCAAGTTTCATTCGGCGTGCTGTTGGTACTCTCATTGCCACAGAGAAGATTTCCCTGATCAGCTGGTACGAAATTAAGGATCTTCCCCAAGACTTTCACTTGGGTGTCATTGGTGATTCTAACAACTATCATTTAGGGTTAACAACAGTTGACCGCACACCAAAACTGGGTTTTTATACCTACCAGAATATTGTTTCATTGTTGAACCATGAGAATCTCATCTTATGGGGCGATGATATTACCTTTGTGGAGCACGAGCCTGGCAGCCAGAAACAGCGGATCTATCTGCATGGTTTTGAAAGAGAATCGGATGGACACTTGATTCTTTTCGCTTGGCTTTACGGTCCCAAAAAGGAGACAATAGTTGATGTTACGCTGCCAGAAGGGGTCCAAAGTATTACTGAATACGCTCTAGATGGCACTCCCAGCGTATACTCTGATTTTCAGGAAAATCAAGTTCTCAATCTTCACTTGGTTCAAGATGGTCCTCGTTTATTCGAGATTGTTCTCGATCGGTAAGGGAAGCGTAGGGCCACGAATAACAGGTTTATAAGGTGTTTTGCCGTTTTTACCATTACGAAAAAAGAGGAGAGAGAGACAGTGAGGAAGAATTTATTAATAATTAGTACTATTGTTTGCATGATTCTAACCTTAACTGCAGCATCATTTGCTGCTGAAAAGACTATTATGCTGATTGCTAAGCCTGAACAAACCGATCTCCTAGTGGAGTATCTACAGGTAGATGACTCTTTAGAATTGGTTGTTGTCAATGAAGGGACATTATTTGACACTGGTTCT
>JAAYRO010000078.1 GCA_012518735.1 Bacillota bacterium | reverse complement strand
GAATACTATTTTAACCAAGCACTTCAAATTGATTCAGAATTCGCTAGTGCCTATTCCAACTTAGGAAATATCTATCAGGAAAGAGGATGGACGGATCGAGCAGTGACTGCATATGAAAGAGCCCTAGCCATTGATCCAGAACATCCTACCGCCATACATAATCTTGGGGTCTTATACCGAAAGAAAGGGCAAATTGGGAGAGGTATTGAGTTAATGAAAAAAGCTGCTCGTATGGAAAAGGGAAAAATGCGCAGCGAAGTACGCTCATCTCCAGAAGTGCGCAGGACAATGATTATCGGGTGGGCAATTGTTATTGGTCTTTTTATCATAGGTTTGTTCATTTTTCGGCGCTGATACCCACAGGTTATCAACAGATGCTGTGGATATTGTGCATAAAGTGGGCAAAAACTGTGGAAATTACCGTTTTCCACGGAATGGGCGCCATATTAGAATGACAGTTTTCTTTCTAGCCCTTAGGAAAGGGTTCAAAATTGACTTAAGTAAGCCCATATCTTACTAACCTCCTCAAAGTGGGAAAGGGTTTTGTTTAATATACTATACAAAAGAGGCAATTGGGTGACAGAAGGAATACACTTTTGGGAGGCGAAGTAAAAGATAAATATTGGCCCAACAGCACGGCGAGTTACGTAGAAAGGTGGGAGAATTAAGGTTGAAACAGACTCCGTTGGCCCAGGTACACCGAGCATTAGGTGCAAGAATGATCGATTTTCATGGATATGAAATGCCGGTCCAATACGTGGGGGTGTTAGAAGAGCATCGCATTGTTCGCAGCAGAGTAGGACTCTTTGACTTAAGCCACATGGGTGAATTTGAGCTTACTGGTCCTGGAGCCCTTGAAACACTGTCATTTATTACTACAAATGATCCAAGTAAGCTTCGAGTAGGCGAGATTCAATACACTATGCTCACAGACAAAGATGGAGGAATTATTGATGATATCTTAGTCTACCGGATAGAAGAAGGCTTCTTTTTAGTCGTCAATGCTTCCAATACACAAAAGGATTATGCCTGGATAGAGAGGCATTTACACAACGGTACCACTTTAAGAAACCGGACAGATGAGTTAGCTCTTATTGCAGTCCAAGGTCCCTATTCAGCTCCATTAGTAGAAGATGTTCTCCCTGTCTCAGTTGGTGAGCTAAAGAGTTATAGATTTGTAGATACTACTTACAAGGGGCACAAGATTCGGTTGTCCCGTACAGGATATACAGGTGAAGACGGTTTTGAACTATACTTCCCGAATGATTTAGCTGTTACACTCTGGGACAACCTAATGGAAAAAGGGAAAAGGTTAGGTGCAGCACCCATTGGTTTGGGAGCTAGAGATACGCTGCGGTTAGAGATGCGAATGCCCCTTTACGGTAATGATATAGACCAAACAACAACTCCATTGGAGGCGGGATTAGCACGTTTTGTAAAGTTTGATAAGGGAGACTTCATTGGCCGAAATGCTCTAGCAGCCCAAAGAGAGCAGGGAATTGGTCGTAAGCTTGTGGGGTTTACCATGGTTGACAAGGGAATCCCACGACAGGGGTATACCTTAACGAATGAACAGGGTGAGGAAATAGGACACGTTACGAGTGGGACACATTCCCCATCACTAGATCACCCTATCGGTATGGGCTATGTTCCCTTAGATTTATCCCAACCTGGGACTAAGATTAACGTAATGATTCGAAAAAAGTCGGCCAGAGCTGAAATAGTAAAAGGCCGTTTTCTAAATCAAAAGGAGGGTTCGAAATGACTGAGAAAAAGTTACTATTTACCAAGGAACATGAGTGGGTACTGGTTAAAGGGCATACTGCACGAGTAGGTATTACCGATTATGCTCAGAATGAACTTGGCGATGTGGTATTTGTTGATCTACCATCAATAGGCGATCTTGTAGAAGAAGGTGAAGGATTTGCCGTAGTAGAATCAGTAAAGGCCGTATCCGACATCTACGCTCCTGTAAGTGGCGAAATCGCTGCTGTGAACGAGCACTTAGAAGACAGCCCAGAATTAGTCAATGAATCGCCTTTAGACGAGGGTTGGATTGTTGAAATTAAAATGGAGGAGCCGTCTCAAACCGCAGACTTAATGACTCAACAGGAGTATGAAGAATTCATTAAGGGGGTTTAGACATGCGCTACATTCCCACAACAGAATCTGAACGGAAAGAAATGCTTGAATCAATCGGGGTTGATTCGGTTGCAGAGCTTTTTGATGATATTCCCCCTCAGATGATCTTGAACAATCCCTTACCGTTACCAGATCCTTTAAGCGAGGCAGAGCTGGTTCGCCACATGGAACAGTTGGCTGAGAAAAACGTAAACCTAAAAGAGATTGTTTCGTTTATGGGGGCCGGTTCGTATGATCATCTGATTCCCAGTATTGTAAAGCACATTACTGGGAGAGGAGAGTTTCTCACTGCATACACCCCATATCAAGCAGAAATTAGTCAGGGTGTGCTTCAGAGTATCTTTGAGTATCAAAGCTTGATTGCAGAGATTACTGGAATGGAGGCGGCTAACGCTTCTATGTACGATGGAGCTACGGCGTTAGCCGAAGCTGCACTAATGGCATGCAACGCAACCCGACGTGAGCTGGTTATTCTGCCTGATACTCTTCATCCGGAATGGCGTGAAGTTGTGCAGTTATATCTGGAAAATCAGGATGTGGAAATTCAATATGTTCCTTATCGCTCTGAGACAGGTACAATGGATCATGATGTCCTCCAAGATATGGATTTAGATCGAGCAGCATGCGTTGTAGTACAACAGCCGAACTTTTTTGGATTATTAGAAGACGCCCAATCTGCAGGTGATTTAATTCATGATAAGGGCGGTCTATTTATAATGGCAGTCGATCCTATCAGCCTAGGACTTCTCAAATCCCCAGGTGAGATTGGTGCGGATATTGCAGTAGGCGATGGGCAGAGTTTGGGTAATACAATGAGTTTTGGCGGACCTTCAGTAGGGTTTTTTGCTGCAAGAGGAGCTAAGTTAATCCGACGTATGCCCGGTCGAATAGTAGGTGAGACGGTAGATGAAAACGGGAAGCGGGGTTATGTCTTAACACTGCAAACACGTGAGCAGCATATTCGTCGAGAAAAGGCAACTTCAAACATATGTTCTAACCAAGCCCTTAATGCGTTAGCAGCAAGTATATATTTGTCAGTAATTGGTAAAGAGGGATTTAGGGATGCAGCTTATCAATGTTTGCAGAAGACAAACTATCTAAAAACTCGAATGATGGAGATAGATGGATTATCCCTTCCCTTCTCTGCTCCTTTCTTTAGAGAGTTTGTTGTGGAAGGAGATATTGATTGGGAAGAGGTTAATCTGCGTCTCTTAGAACATGGATTTTTAGGAGGATTGCCTCTTAACCGGTTTGGATATGAGAAATATGCGTTATTTGCAGTGACAGAAGCTAGAACGAAGGAAGAAATGGATAACTTTGTTCAGGTCCTAAGGGGGTTGATTTAATGATTAAGAAAACAGGAGTCCCCTTACTACTTGAAATGTCATCACCTGGGCGCCGTGGGTATCGTTTCCCTGAGCTGGATGTACCACCTGTCTCTGTGGAGGAATTGATTCCTCAAGAGTATTTACGGGAGAGTCCAGCAGAGCTTCCTGAGGTAAGCGAGGTGGAAGTTGTACGTCATTATACTCAACTTTCTAGACTCAACCATGGAGTAGACGTAGGATTCTATCCTCTAGGCTCTTGTACTATGAAGTACAATCCACGGGTAAATGAGGATGTGGCAGCTCTGCCAGGTTTCACAGCTATCCATCCTTATCAACCTGAAGAAACGGTCCAAGGTGCGCTAGAGTTAATGTATAATCTAGGTAATTATTTGGCGGACATTTCGGGATTACATGCAGCAACCCTTCAACCAGCCGCTGGGGCACATGGAGAATTAACAGGACTGATGCTGATAAGGGCATACCATGAAGCTAATGGAGAAGGGCATCGGAATGAGATCATTATTCCCGATTCTGCACACGGTACAAATCCAGCGAGTTCTGCAATGGTAGGGTACAAGGTAGTAGAAGTACCTTCTGATGAACGGGGTGGCGTGGATGTTGAGGCCTTAAAAGGACTGGTCGGTCCGAATACGGCTGGCTTAATGCTGACAAACCCCAACACCTTAGGCCTATTTGATGAAAACATCTGCACTATTGCAGAATTGGTTCATGACGCAGGTGGTTTACTGTATTATGATGGAGCAAATGCTAATGCTATTCTCGGAATTGTACGCCCTGGCGATATGGGTTTTGACATCGTCCACTACAATCTGCACAAGACCTTTTCCACTCCCCATGGTGGAGGTGGACCAGGAGCCGGCCCTGTCGTAGTTACAGAAGAATTAGCTTCGTTTCTACCATGGCCAATCGTGGAGGAAAGGGAGGGTGTCTACAGTTTAGTAAAGCCTGAGCACTCCATTGGGCGGGTTAAATCATTTTACGGGAATTTCTCTGTCTTGGTTAAAGCTTACGCTTATATTCGCTCACACGGTTCAGAAGGGCTGCGGGAAGTAAGCGAAACGGCTGTACTCCATGCTAATTATCTCATGCGTAATCTCCAAGACGTATACTTCTTACCATATAATCGAGCCTGCAAACATGAGTTCGTTTTGTCAGGGAAATGGCAGAAAGAACATGGTGTACGTACACTAGATATTGCAAAACGGCTTTTAGACTATGGAGTACATGCTCCTACTATCTACTTCCCCTTGAATGTGGAAGAGGCGATTATGATTGAGCCTACGGAGACAGAAACGAAGGAAACACTAGACGAATTCATTGCTGCCATGCGCCAGATTGCAGAAGAAGCAGAATCTAATCCGGGAAATCTAAGAACAGCACCGCATTTCACTCCTGTAGGACGTCTTGATGAAGCGCGAGCAGCTCGTCATTTGATTCTAACATGGAAGAAATAATGGCGCTAAAAAAGCCCATTTCGACTCGAAATGGGCTTTCCTATTTCACAACTGTTCCTTAAGGCTGTTCAAACAGGATTTCAATATCAGCTTCCGCCTGTAGTTTTGCCAGATAGCTCTGGGCATCTAAAGCCTGGGAGCTCTTATAATCATTTTCTACCATTTGATAAATCTCACTGAGTACTGCTTCTTCTGCTTCAGTCTTGGCAGTCACCAAAATAATGTGCCAACCAAAATCACTTTCTGCCAAACCATATTCGCCTACAGGAAGTGAGAAAGCTTTTTCCTCAAATTCTGGTACTGTAACGCCACGGGTGATGGCACCAAGTCTGCCACCCTGGTTGGCTGTACCTGGATCAATGGACTTTTCTCTAGCCAGCTCTGCGAAATCTGCTCCTTCTCTTAATAGACGTATGATTTCTAGAGAGTCTTCGGCATTTTCTACTAAGATATGGCTCACATCTACAGTCTCTGGTCGATCGTAGTAGTCTCTGTGCTCATCAAACCATTGGGTTACGTCATCTTCTGTAGCTTCCACTTCATTCATAGCCAGCAGGTTGATAGTCATATTCCATCGAATTTGGTCAATCAACTGCTGTTCTGTAATACCGTTTTGTGCTAAGAACAGCTGTAAACCCTGGGTTCCTCCGAGTTGAGCTATGACCAGAGCGTAAATCTCTGCAAAATCTTCCTCATTAATCTCGGCACCAACTACAGCTTGCTTTTGCTTGATCAGCTCGTCAACTATCATTTCCCGTAAGGCATATGTGCCGTAGTTTCTTTCAAGGTTGTCAATAAACTGCGCACGGGTAATCTCTACTCCATTTACTCGGGCTACAATATCTCCCTCTTGAGCAGCCATTGGTAATGTTCCCGCGCTAAAAGCCAGACACAATATTAGAGCGAAAATTGCAGTGTTTAATCTTTTCAAACGCTCATCATCCTTTCCTGAATTTTGTTACTGTCCATATTCGCTCTTAGTTGTCGATCCCCTCTAAAAAAGACCAAAACCCATATGGTATAATGTTTGTAATTGAAGAAAGAACTGGAGGAGCAGTTATGTATGAGGTAGGTCAAATTCTTCGATTACGAAAAAAACATGCCTGTGGAGGAGACACATGGGAGGTCTTGAAATCTGGTGTAGATATGCGTTTGAAATGCCAGTCCTGCGGTCGTGTGATTCTTATTCCTAGAGATAAATTGGTGCGTCAGGTAAAAGGTGGTTGAACACACCTTCCTTTCGCTTTTTGAATATACTAAGGGTATGCTGCCATGGGCAAAAGCGAAGGGGGAGCCAAATGGGTAGGATTAGAAAGATGTTTGCAGGTGGCAACACATCTTTGGGATTTTATTCCTTTTTTGACTTTATTATTGGAGACGATGCAGAGCAGGTATTCTTATTAAAAGGTGGTCCTGGGACAGGAAAGTCGGTTTTTATGAAAGAAATTGCCGAAGCTGTTTTGAAGGCAGGTTATGAGGGAGAATTATTCTACTGCAGTTCGGATCGGGAGTCTTTAGATGGAGCAGCTTTTCCCCAGTTGGGTGTGGCTCTCATTGATGCTACAGCACCTCATGCTCAAGAACCACGTCTGCCTGGTTGTCGGGATGAACTGATTAATCTAGGAAATTTCTGGAATCGACAGGGTATTAGGAAACATCGTAAGGCCGTAGAAAAAGCTAGTTTAGAAAATCAGAGATGGTTTCAAAGTGCTTTTCGTTACTTACGTGCTGCTTATGCTGTTGAAGAGAACATTGAGATGTGGAATAGGTCCGTAATTTCACCGGATAAGGGGTATGAGATAGGTACAGAACTCTTGGACCGAATCTTTAGATGTCAGGGGAATGAAAAGGGTTCCATTCGCCACTTGTTTGCTTCTGCCATTACTCCGCAGGGAAAAGTCAGTTTCATAGAAAACCTAGTCGAGGGATTTGAAGAACGTTATATTCTAGAAGGGCCACTAGGAGTGGAAAAGTCCGTATTGCTTCAGAGAATTCTAAACAGAGCCCGAGAAACGGGGATCAAAGCAGAGGCATTCCATTATCCTCTGAATCCGGAGAAAATCGAACATATCCTCTTGCCAGAGCTGCAGGTGGCCATTATTTCCGCTGCAGACCATGATTTTCTAAAAAGTCTTGAAGGTCACCGGATTAATCTCGCCCAAGACTTTCCAGAAGAAGACTGGCTTTCTGATGATTATGCCCTGCGGGAACAGCTCATTCAGAGAGCAATCCATATGCTGGGCGGCGCCAAAGAAGTCCATGATGAACTTGAATCGTATTATGCATCACAGATGGATTTCGCCGCCCTAGACGAACTTAAGGAGACAGTACTAGGGAGAATCCTAGGTTAGAGAAATATTGACTGATGGCGTTCTACAAAACGAAGCAGTGGAATACCTAATCCCAGTACAACTACGGCTTCGCTTATTCCAATACTAAAAACTAAAAACCAGTAGGAAAATGGAAGTTCAAACACGAAGCGTAAGTACAGACTAACAAGGAACGCGTTTAGGATGATGGGTGATGCATAACCAAACCAAGTATGGCGGTATCTGTAAGTGAGGTAGGCCGCAATTAGACTTACGAGGCTGCCTCCGAAAATGTCCCAGGGTCCAAATCCCCCTAGGATATTAGCAAGCATTACACCCACATAGATACCACCAATTGCTTCCGGAAAAACCATAGGAAGTAAGGTTAATGCTTCCGCGACCCGGAATTGAAAAGCACCAAAGCTGGCGAATTGAAACGCAAAGACTAAAACAACGTATAATGCGGCGATGAGTCCACCGCGAGCCCAACGGTTCATTTTCATCCTCCTCATTCTAGTCGAATTCCTTAAATTCGCCATCGATGATAGTTTTACCTTGTGAGGGAGTTGAAAATCATGGGATTGGAGATCGGGATCATTGGTCTTCCTAATGTAGGAAAATCCACCCTATTTAATGCATTAACGAAACTGCAGGTGCCAGCAGCTAATTATCCATTTTGTACGATTGAACCGAATCAAGGCATTGTGCCTATACCTGATCCTCGTCTTGAAAAAATTGCTCAAGTAACTAGGCCTGAGACTTTAACTGGTGCTGCAATTGAATTTGTAGATATTGCAGGACTAGTGAAGGGAGCGAGTGAGGGGGAAGGGTTGGGAAATCAGTTTTTATCCCATATTCGTCAGGTTCACGCGTTAGCTCACGTAGTTCGAGTCTTTGAAGACGACGATGTGGTAAGCTCTACAGGGAAGGTAGATCCCATAGGTGACATAGAGATTATTGATTTAGAATTGGTTCTTGCAGATTTACAGACAGTAGAAAAACGAATAGAGCGTACAACCCGGATGCTGAAAACAGGCGAGCGGGCATTTCGTGATGAATTGGATCTTTTAAATCAATACAAAGAAACGTTAGAAAAGGGAATACCTCTTCGCAGAACTGATCTGCAGCAGATCGCTGATCTACCATTATTGACATTTAAGCCAGTCATGTATATTGCCAATGTAAGCGAGGCTGACCCTGCAGGGGGAGATGTACTTAAGAAATGGGCTGAAGCAGAACAGGCAGAAGTACTTAATGTTTGTGCTGAGTTCGAAAGTGAGCTGGCCCAATTAGAGCCTGATGAGGCCGCTCTGTTCTTAGATGAGATGGGTATGGACGAGCCTGCACTTCATCGGGTAATTCGTGCCGGTTTACGCCTATTAGATCTCATCACGTTCTATACAATTAAGGGTCCTGAAACGAGATCTTGGATTATCCCCCGTGGAACCTTAGCTCCTCAGGCTGCTGGACAGATTCATTCCGATATGGAGCGGGGGTTCATTCGAGCTGAGGTCGTTTCTTGGGATGTTTTGGTTCAAGAAGGATCGTTTTCTGCCTGTCGTGAAAAAGGTCTGCAGAGGGTTGAAGGGAAGGATTATCCAGTTGCTGACGGAGATGTTATTCTTTTCCGCTTCAATGTTTGACTTCAAGAAATGGCAGTGATATAATGAACCTGCCCTGCTCTAAGTGAATACTTAGAGCCTTACGTCCATAGGGAGGAGGTGAAGCTACGGTGCGTGCATATGAACTTATGGTCATCTATGTCCCGCAGCTCGACGAAGAGGGTTTAGCAGCCCAGATCGATCGTACCACCACATTAATTACAAATAATGGTGGGGAGATTGAAAAAGTCGATCAATGGGGCAAACGCCGTTTCGCTTATGAAATTAACGATAACACCGAAGGCTTCTATGTGGTGATCGACTTTAAAGCAGAGAGCGGGACGACTTCTGAAGTCGAACGTATTCTTAAGATCACCGATGAAGTCGTTCGTTATCTGCTCGTTCGGAGAGATCATGAATGAGCAAAGGAGTGAACAGCGGTGTTGAACAAAGTTATTCTGATTGGGCGACTAGTAGCTGATCCACAATTACGGTATACACAGACGGGTATAGCCGTAACGAACTTTACTCTAGCTGTCGATCGTCCTTTCGTATCACAAAGTGGAGAACGAGAGGCAGATTTCATTGATATCGTAACATGGCGAAAACAAGCGGAGGTATGTGCCAACTATCTCAATAAGGGTCGCTTAGTGGCCGTAGAAGGTCGCTTACAGATTCGCTCGTATGACGATCAAAATGGAATAAGAAGAAAAGCTGCAGAGATTGTGGCCGATCAAGTTACTTTCTTAGATCGGGCACGTGATACCGGTTCGTCTGTTGACCACGAATCAGCTGTTGGACCGCCTGAACCAGAATTTGATGATGTTCCGTTCTAATCATTATGGTTTGGAGGCGAAAAGATGGCCAGAGAAAGAGGTCGTAGAGGTAGAAGAAGAGTCTGTTCCTTTTGTGTTGATAAAATTGAACAGATTGACTACAAAGAAGTTGGTCGTTTACGTCGGTATGTGACTGATCGGGGAAAGATTTTGCCTAGGCGGATTTCCGGCAATTGCGCAAAACATCAGCGACAGCTCACAACGGCAATTAAACGAGCTCGTTATATGGCTCTAATGCCATACACGGTTGATTAAGATAT
>JAAYRO010000077.1 GCA_012518735.1 Bacillota bacterium | reverse complement strand
TGGGCTGCCATGGCCTCTAGAGCAACAATTCCAAATGGTTCATAACGACTGGGGAAAACAGCCACATCAGCCAGTCGATAGAGACTGTTTCTTGTAAGATCGTCAATGAATCCGGCAAACAAGACCTTGTGCCCGATCCCCATGCGGTGTGCGATTTTCTTCAACTCATCGTGCATAGGCCCTGTACCCGCAATGATAAACTTTGTTTGGGGTCGTTTTGCCAATACTCGAGGCACTGCGTCCAAGAGCAGATCAAGACCCTTTTCATGGACATGACGACCTACGTAGAAAACAATACTCTCTTCTGGCAGTGCCCACTGGTTGCGCCAATGATTTAGATTTTCATGAACATCCGCGAATTGATTAACTTTCACTCCATTGGGGATAACGGCAATCTTGTCATCGGGAACTTGAAAAACACGCCGCAGTTCATCTCGCATATACCGACTGCAGCAGATTACTTGATAGGCTTCATAAGTCAACCACCACTCCATATCACTAATATGCCGCTGTAGATCGTTATGCAGACCGTTGTTGCGTCCCCATTCAGTGGCATGAATCGTGGCAACTAGGGGTTTTTTGAATGCATGTTTCAACACCTTCGCACTGGGTGCTACAAGCCAATCATGAGCGTGAATTACGTCGAATCTTTTTGTTTGAAGTAATTCGATCCCTTTTTGAATCAAGTGATAGTTCATAAACAGTACCGTGTCCAGAAATCCTAGAGGATTAGGATAATGCTGATTGACTCTATACACACGAACGCCAGAAACATACTCTGTAGGATTACACTCTGAAAAATCACTAGTTACTACATCGACTTCATGACCCTCAGCAGCTAAAGCTTGCGAAAGATCAGCCACAGCTCGGGCCAGACCCCCGATTACCTTGGGTGGATATTCCCAAGACAGCATCAATATCCTCAATTCACGTCACCACCTAAAAGCTTTCTCTCATCACAGGATACCCCTAAATACTAGGTATTATTAGTAGGGTGAAGTCCGTATTCGGAAAAAGGATTTATGATGGGAAATGGCCAATATCATTGTAAGTTTCTGTTTTCAGAATCAAAAGGAGATAGGTAAATGCGGAAATTTCATCAGAACAGAGAAGCGATTTATCCCTTTGACGAATGGAAAATAGTAGAAACAAAATTTGAGCCTAGATTTAACCACCGCAGCGAGAGCATTTTCTCGTTAGGCAATGGTTATATGGGTATGCGAGGAACATTAGAGGAAGGAATACCAGGTGATGTTCAGTCCACCCCTGGCATATATATCAATGGGATCTATGAAACCGAACCCATTATTTACGGTGAGTTCATGGCCTGCCAACCACAGGAGTACCAGTCCATGATCAATATTACTGACTGGCGCAGTCTCAGAGTGAGTGTAGAAAACGAGGAGTTCTCCCTATTTCAAGGGACTGTGAGGGATTATGCCCGTACTCTTGATCTCAAACAGGGAGTATTAACCAGGAAACTAATTTGGACGAGTCCTCAAGGAAGACAGCTTCGAATTGTCTTCGAACGCTTCATTTCACAGAGCAATCAGCATTTAGCACTAATGCGATGTGCTGTAACTCCACTGAATTTTTCAGGCACAATTACTATCCGCTCTAGTGTAAATGGCGATGTGAATAACTTTCATCATCTTCGTGACAAGGCACTGCAAGTTTTGTCCACTACCTGTACAAACGAAGGTGGAGCTGTTATCTCCGAAACCAAGAACAGCGGCTTTACGATTGGCTGTGGAGTCACTCATCGTACATATCCTAAAGTTCCCATCATGGGCTCAGCCACCACTACATCGCTGGAGTTCATTGCCAAATTCCAAGGTAAGCCAGATCAAACCCTTTTCTTCCACAAGTTTATAGCTGTGAGCACCTCACGAGAGACTCATCCACAAAAACTACAAAGTTTTGTTTTGGACTTAGCGGAGGAAAGGGCAGAACAGGGCTGGGAAAAGAACAAACAAGCTCATATTAATGTGTTGGCCAAATATTGGGAAGATACTGATATTCAGATTGAGGGTGACCCTGCCCTTCAACAAGGATTCCGATTTAACGCCCTCCAGCTGCTGCAGTCGACCGGACGAGACGGAAAAACCAATATTGCAGCTAAGGGTCTCACAGGAGAGTATTACGAAGGTCATTATTTCTGGGATACTGAAACGTACATCATTCCCTTTTTCTTGTACAGCCAACCGGAACTAGTGAGAAAGCTGCTTGAATACCGCTACTCCATTCTTGATCCTGCACGTCAAAATGCACGACGAATGAGAAATAAAGGAGCGTTATTTGCGTGGCGCACTATTAACGGACACGAGGCTTCTGGCAACTTCTTAGGCTCTACAGTACAGTATCATATTAACGCAGCTGTAGCATATGCCATTCACAAGTATGTCGAAGCAACTGATGATTTTGATTTCCTAGCGGAGAAAGGTGCCGAAATTCTCTTTGAAACTGCCCGTTGTTGGGCTGATCGAGGTGTTTTCTTAGAGTCTCGCGGCGGCAGATATTGTATAAATGAAGTATGCGGTCCCGATGAGTATAAGCCAGGTGTGAATAATAACTGCTACACAAATTACATGGCACAGTTTAATCTATATCTAGCTTTGAAGGCTGGCCATATCCTTAAAGAGCGCTTTCCAGAACAGTACAAACTGCTTGTAGATAAGCTGGATTTAAATGAAGAAGAATTCAAACAATGGGAAAAATGTGCTGATTTAATGTATCTGCCATTCGATCCTGAACTAGGCATTTTTCCGCAGGATGATTCCTTTCTAGATAAGGATCCTATTGATATCGATTCCATCCCCTATGAAGACATTCCCTTAGTAGCCAATTGGCACCCACTCGTGATTTGGCGATATCAAGTAATTAAGCAAGCAGACGTAATCCTACTGCTCTTCCTTTTAGGTGATCAATTTACCCTGGAGGAAAAAAAGGCGAATTTCGATTTTTACGAACCGCGGACCACCCACGACTCATCCTTATCGCCTGCTATTTACAGCATTATAGCATCTGAAGTTGGCTACTACGATTATGCGTATAATTACTTTATGCAGACGGCCCGCTTAGATTTGGATGATTATAACAAAAACGTATGGCAGGGTATACACACTGCCTGTATGGCTGGTTCTTGGATGTGTGTGGTTAATGGATTTGCAGGAGTGCGCACCTACGGAGGAAAACTGTGGTTTAAACCTTACTTACCAGACAAGTGGAGCCGATATAGTTTCAAGATCAAATTCAGAGGATGCCAAGTAAAAGTTGTGGTAGAGAAAGAGACTACAAGCTATACCTTACTTGTTGGAGACACACTGGAAATCATGCATAACGAACAACCCGTAACCCTTACTCAAGGGCACACCCAGACACGAGGTAACCATGAATAGAAAACCTTTCTTTCTCGTATCCATTAATTACTTTGCCTTTTTCCTATGTATTGGAGCCTTCAGCCCATTTATCACACTGTATCTTCAAAACGCAGGTTGGAGTGGATTTCAAATTGGTATTTATTCAGCAGTAGGCCCGTTAGTTACCTTTTTAACCCAACCTCTTTGGGGCTTGATCAGCGATGCGTGGGGTAATATTCGATTATTGTATGCCCTTCTTATGCTAGGAACAGGTATCATTACAATCGTGTTCGGCCTATTACCTGTAACAGCCGTGTTTCTCCTCCTACCACTACTTTTAGGCATTACCCAGGGACCCCTAAACCCAATGCTCGACTCTATAGCAATCCAGATGTTGGGGGAGAATCGCAACAACCTAGGTCGAACCCGCTTATGGGGATCGATCAGCTTTGCTTCTATTTCATTTGTAATGGGTTCCCTGTTTGCAAGAAATAACAGCGCTATTTTTTATGGATACGCTCTTGCAGCTATTTTTGCCACCTTAATGATTTATCAAGTACCTGCCAGCAGTCTAGATGTTGGAGACCAGGGAAAGGAAGTTGATTTTCGGTGGAGCAGCATCCGGCAAGCCCTATCTCACCGATTTACCACATTTCTGGGTGCAGTTTTTCTACTGCAGCTGGCTCACCACATGGCTCTCAGTTTCTTAAGTGTAGTAATGGCCGATCGAGGTGCCACAAGCACTCTAGTAGGATATGCTTGGAGTTTCACAGCAGTTGTAGAAATTCCTGTGTTTTTCTTAAGTACTCGTCTGCTTGAGAACTATGAACCGGAGAAACTATTAGCTGCTGCCGGTTTTATCACCACCGTCCGCCTAGGGCTTTTCAGCATTACTCACGAACCGTGGTTAATGGTTTTTACCCATGCCATTGACGGTCTAGCATTCCCGTTGATTATGGTTTCTTTGGTGCTTGTGGTAGACAAACTCGTTCCCGCAGAACTGCGCACCACAGGCTTAACAGTACAGGCTGCAGTAAGTATTACCTTACCCCGCCTTCTTGGAAGTCTGTTAGGAGGACGCATTTACGACAAACTTGGCGGTTCAATGGTTTTTTATGTCAGCACTATTTTGGCTTTAATTGGTTCCACTGCCATTGTATTTTGGCATTCATGGGACGTAAAAACAACTCCGAAGCAGCAAACTCCGGAGTTGAAATCCTAAACAAGAATAATCTCTCCAAATTTGTTGGGAATATGAAAATTCGCTGGATCAGCACCTGTTGGTGACCAAGCTAAGTATTGGTCACCACCGTGCCGCTTAATCCTGAAGAAGTTGGCCCGCATTACTTGTCCTGACGAAGGCGCCACGTTCAGACACTGAAATGGAATGGCGAAATATCCATCCCAATCGCCAAAAGTAGAGGATGACGCATTACGACGAAAAATGCCGTGGCGTAGGTCAGTACAATCCCAATTAGGGTATCCAACTGCTTTGGTCCCATCGTGCTGAATGAGAGAATCGAAAACAACGTTGCGCGGACTTAGATTAAATTCAAAGTACTGCCCCAATGATGTGGGAGCAATAAAAACCTCTACAACTTCTTCGTCATAAAGGGGATCATCTCTTCGCAGCATATTGGCTAAAATGTCATCATCTTGACAGTGAAATCGCAGATATAAATAGTCCTTATCCCAAGCGGCCTGTACCTGTGTTTTGTAGCAATCCCCTCCCCGCCCATGAGAATGGACAAATGGCGTGCTCAAAGGCGTCATTTCCCACTGTACCCGAAGAAAATCACCTTGATAAGATTCACTGGTTCTTGTACACATAAGCTGTAGATTCATGAATATCCCTCCGTAGATCAGCTTGCATTCCTCGATTCCAAGTTTTTTATGGCAGCAGCCAACACCCATCCGTAAACAATAGCAGTCACGAAGTCCGTCATTGTAGTACCCACCGACTTAGGTACAAGTAGGTCGGTCTTGAAAATCACTGAAACGGAGTTCGCGAAAAACCAAATAAAAAGTCCCCACAAAACGCCTTTGATTACAGTCTGATTCTTGTGGGGAACGATCCAAGCGAACAAAAGGCCGTTAAAACCAGCGAACATCAGGTGTCCTATCTGTCCCAACATCCCTTCAACGAAATTGCTAGGTAAGTATCCCAACGTGTATACAGCGGCCCATTGGGAATAGGACAGCCTAGATATGCCTAAACGCACTGAAGCCTGGTCAAAGAAGGCCATGACACCTCCGCCCAGCACTCCTGCGGCGAAGCCCCGAATTAATCGGTCCTTTATTACCACTATAATCACCCTTCCCTAATCCTTCCCTCACATTATTAGCAAGGGCAAATGATTTATACAGGTCAGGAAAAATGATTGACACTATTGATCTACAGCAAAATCAGATAAGAGATAGTAATAGACGAGCTTTGCTGTGTTAATAATTGAGTCTACGTGCGTTCTCTCAAACGCGTGTGACGCATCAATCCCCGGACCAATGAGTCCATGGACAAGGTCATGTCCAGCACGCAGCGCAGCACTGGCATCAGAACCATAATATGGATAGATGTCCACCTGATAATCAATGTTATGTTTCTGGGCTAAACCAACTAAATGCTGCCTCAATTGATAGTTGTATGGTCCAGACGAGTCTTTAGCACAGATAGATACGGAGAACTCGTCACTGGTCTGCCCATCTCCAATCGCCCCCATATCAACTGCCAAATACTCTACTACCTCAGAGGGAATATTGGAGTTTCCACCATAGCCAATCTCTTCATTATTAGAAAACAGGAAATGAGTCGTATAGGGCAGTGTAATATTATTCTCCTTGATTTCACGGAGCAGGTATAGTAACACCCCTGCACTGGCTTTGTCATCTAAATGGCGGGATTTAATGAATCCGCTCGGTAGAATCTGGACACGAGGATCAAAGGCCACAAAATCGCCTACACGAATGCCCAATTCATGTACGTCTTCAGAACTAAAGACCTTCTCGTCAATGCGCACTTCCATATTTTCCTCACTGCGCTCGGCCTGCGCCCCCTCTTTGTAGACATGGACAGATGTCTCGTGCATGAGAATGGTACCTGTATAAGTCTGTCCTGTAGACGTAAAAATCTCGCAGTACTCTCCCTCAACATGGTGCCACTGGGTACCACCTATGTTTGTAATCCTTAATCGTCCATTATCTTTGATCTCCTTGACCATGGCTCCCAAAGCATCTACATGGGCGGTCAATAGTCTGTGCTGTTTAGTATTAGACCCCGGTAATGTTGTAATCAAAGCACCTTTCCGGTTTCGATAGGTCTTAAGTCCAATACCACCTAAGTAAGTCTCAATATGGGTAATAATCTTTTCTGTATACCCAGATGGACTCGGAATATTTACCAGTTCATTGATAATCTGAAGTATTTCTTTGCCACTAAATGCAATGGACACAAACCTCACATCCTCTCGAAAATACACCGATCATATTTGACATTCCTGAACGTATCCCTTTATTTGGTAGTGGATTACGTGATACATGGAGCCTTTTTTCAACACACTAAAATAGAGGAGGAGTGTCATGAACAAACACGAATTTCAGAAACACAATGGTGCCGTAAAGGATGGTAAGTCTACAGAAATCCACGGACTAAAACGAAAAGATTTCTCGCTGCCGGTAGAAGAGCACTCTACTGCAGCATGGGCCAATATTGAAAAGACAAAACCAATCTCTAAGGTTCCCATTCCCAGTGAACTTGACGTGGAATTAGCACGGGAATGGGTCGAGGAAAATCAAAAGTAATCCTAGGCCGAGAAGGTAAAAGCGGAGGACATTGTCCCCCGCTTTCTATTATTCATAACTCGCTAAGCGCTTGTATTCGAGCAAACGATCTGCAGCATCCTCTTGAGCTTTAGCAAATAACTCCTTCGCGACGTCGGGGAAGGTTTTCATTAGGGAAGAATAACGAACTTCACTTTCGAGAAACTCCCTAAACGGTGTAGTAGGCTCCTTTGAATCAAGACTGAATGGGTTCTTACCCTGTTCCTTAAGGAGCGGGTTATACCGATATAGATGCCAGTACCCTGACTCCACCGCCCTCTTCTCTTGGTGAATACTAGTTCCCATTCCTGTTCGAATTCCATGGTTAATACACGGAGCATACGCGATTACTAGAGAAGGACCTGGATAGGCTTCCGCTTCCACTAATGTTCGTACTGTGTGATTCATATTAGCACCCATAGCAATTTGAGCTGCGTAAACATAACCGTAAGTCATGGCCATCCGCCCCAAGTCCTTTTTTCGAACTCGCTTACCAGATGCAGCAAACTTAGCTACTGCCCCGGTCGGCGTGGCCTTTGATGACTGTCCTCCCGTATTCGAATAGACCTCCGTATCCATCACTAGAATATTAACATCGTCACCTAGAGACAAGACATGATCTAAGCCTCCATAGCCAATATCATAAGCCCAGCCGTCTCCTCCAATGATCCAGTGAGATTTCTTAGTTAAATGATCCCTTTTTTCCAGCAGTTCCCGAATAAGGGGGTTGGTTTGGTCTTGATAGGACTCTAACTCTTTTAGAACCTGAGCACTAGCTGTAGATGATGCTGCTGGATCGTCCATGCTCTTAAGCCAGTTGTAAAAGGCATCCTTCATACTCTTTGGAATGGAGGTCTCCAATAGCTGAGACATAACATTTCCTATTCGATTGCGGATCTGTTTCATGCCTAACATCATTCCGTAGCCATATTCAGCATTGTCTTCAAACAGAGAGTTGGCCCAGGCAGGACCTTTCCCTTCCCAGTTAGTGGTATAAGGCATGGAAGGAACACTAGCACTATAAATTGAGGAGCATCCCGTAGCATTCGCAATGACCATACGCTCTCCAAACAGCTGAGTAATCAAACGTAAATATGGAGTTTCACCACAGCCAGGACAAGCACCATGGAATTCAAAGAGGGGCATTCGAAATTGACTCCCTTTCAAAGTCTTCCAATCCATCCGATGGTCCTTTGGTCGAATCTGAAGAGCGTACTCCCAGTTATGGGACTGTTCAGCAATTTCTTGATCAGCAGGCCGCATAATCAAAGCCTTTCCTGGAGCGGGACATACATCAGCACAGTTACCACAGCCAGTACAGTCCAAGGGACTGATCTGGATTCGGTATTCTAAACCTTCCAATCCCTTACCTACGGCTTTTTTCGTACGGAATGGGGCTGGTGCATTCTTCACCTCCGTTTCATTCAACAGAAAAGGTCGAATCACTGCATGGGGACAAACAAACGAGCATTGATTGCATTGAATACATTTTTCCAACTGCCACTCAGGTATCATAACAGCAATTCCCCGCTTTTCATATGCCGTAGTTCCTGTAGGGAAAGTACCATCTTCCATGCCTACAAAAGTGCTGACAGGCAGTTCATCTCCTTCATCTCTAGCAATAGGGAATTGAATCGTCTCAACAAACACAGGGACTTCCTTTTTCTTCGCCTCGTGATCGTCTTGAGCATCACGCCATGCTTGAGGAACTTCCACCTTACGAAGAGCGGTTAAGCCTTGATCAATGGCAGCAAAGTTCATTTCCACGACCTTGCGTCCTTTCCTGCCGTACAACACTTCCACCGATTCCTTAAGATGCTTGACTGCTTCATCTACAGGAATCACTTGCGCAAGTTTAAAGAAGGCCGCCTGCATAATCATATTGATGCGGTTCCCCAAACCTATGCTGCCAGCTATAGAAACGGCATCAATAGTGTAAAACTGAACATTTTTCAAAGCAATGGCCTGCTTGGTTGAGGCAGGCAGATTCTGTTCTAACTCCTTACCTTCCCATGGACAGTTTAGAACAAAGGTGCCGCCTTCCTTAATACCCTTCAGCAGATCGTAATTGTTGACAAACGCCTTATTATGACATGCAATGTAATCGGCATTATACACTAAGTATGGTGACTTGATGGGTTTTGGCCCAAATCGCAGATGAGAAACGGTTGTTCCACCAGATTTCTTGCTGTCGTATGAAAAATAGGCTTGAGCGTATAAATCAGTGTTTTCACCGATAATCTTAACTGCAGTCTTATTTGCACCGACCGTCCCATCAGAACCTAAACCCCAGAATTTACAGCTGATGGTTCCTTCTGGTGTAGTTTCAACAATGTCTTCTTCCGGTAACGAAGTACGGCTCACATCATCTACAATGCCGATAGTAAAACGGTCTTTGGGAACATCTTGTTTTAGGTTCTTGAACACTGCTGCAATCTGAGAAGGCCTCGTATCCTTGGAGCCTAGTCCATAACGACCTCCTACAATCACAGGCTGATGATCACGTCCTTGAAATATCTTCACTACGTCAAGGTACAGTGGTTCGCCTGTTGAACCAGGTTCCTTCGTTCGATCAAGCACAGCTATTTTCCGAACAGTCCTTGGGAGTATTCGCAGAAAATGTGAACTAGAGAAGGGACGATAGAGACGAACTTTCACAACTCCGACCTTTTCTCCCCTGCTTCCGAGATAATCCACAGTCTCTTCGATAGTGTCACACACAGAACCCATGGCTACTACCACAAATTCAGCTTCCGGATCCCCGTAGTAATCGAACAACCCATATTGGCGACC
>JAAYRO010000076.1 GCA_012518735.1 Bacillota bacterium | reverse complement strand
GCCTATAATCAAAAACATCAGCAGTATCTTTGAATACAGCCGCACTTCCATACCCCCTGTATTCCATTCTACGATACCTCAGTACAAAGCATACTGAAAAACAGAAGGTTTACTAGGAAATACAGGCTTGGAGAGAGGGACATATTACCTCTATGGGACAACGGATAAAAACTGTTGGACCGGTCCTTTCGTAGGATTTGATGTGTATCAAAGCAGCGACTTGGAGGAGTGGGTCGAACCGCACCCTGCCTTTCGTCCATCAGAAGACTTCTGGGCAGATCAGAATTTTTGGGCTCCAGAAGTGTTTCGTTATGGGGACCGATACTATATGTTTGCCAGCTTCAAAAAAGAAGGAGTGGCCCGGGGAACTCAAATCCTAGCAGCTGCCCACCCTCATGGTCCCTTCGTGCCTCACAGCAGTGGACCAGTAACACCACGAGACTGGGAATGCTTAGATGGTACTCTTTTCGTAGACGATGACAATACACCTTGGATGGTGTTTTGCCATGAATGGGTCCAGGTAAGTGATGGAGAGATTCTAGCAGTCCCCTTAAATCCAGAACTAACGTCAGCAGTGGACCAACCCCAACTGCTCTTTCGAGCATCAGAGGCACCATGGAGCAGACCCATAGTACGAAACGGTAAAAAGCATTTCGTCACCGATGGACCTTTTCTTTGGAAAACCAAGAATGGCGAGCTCGTTATGCTGTGGTCCAGTATGGGGACACAGGGATACGCAATGGGTATTGCCCGGTCCACTACAGGCAGCATATTAGGACCTTGGGTACAGGACCCCAAACCTATTTATGAACAAGATGGTGGGCATGGAATGATGTTTCGCACCTTTGATGGGAGACTCATCTTAACGTTTCACACTCCAAACAATACTCCCGACGAAAGGCCCATCTTTTTAGAGCTTAACGAAGATCTTTCCGTCAAAGTCTAACTTTCCTATCACGCTCATGTGTAGTGAGCCGATGATAGATGTACAGGGATAAGAGGGCTGCAGCCACATAGATCCCAATAGCACCAAGATCAGCCCATTGAAACACAGGTACATGAAGGTGAATAACAAAGCGCTCCACATAGACAACCACTGTGTGAATGAGGATTTGGTACGCAAAGTGCTGGAAAAATGTGGTCCAACCTCGTTTGCTGAATACACCTTCCGCGTAGACAATATAAACCATAACCCCTAAACCAAGAACAAGCAGCCCTACCCGATCAGCAAGATAAGTTATGGATTCTGAAACAGCAAAATGTTCAAGAAGAACGATTATCAAGCCTCGTGTCCTAACTAACAAGTAGAGTCCAAAAAATGAATTAATCGACCACAACAGGTATCTCCCACAGATACCTAAGAATGATTTCATATGATTCACCTCAAAGCGGTTTGCTGACAGTATTATATCATTATTTCATGGAGCTTATAATACCCTCAGCGAAGTTCTGCTGGAGAGCAAGGAAAATAACAATAGTCGGCAGAACACTGATGGCAACAGCAAGCATTAATGCACCATAATCTGTAACATAGCCAGCAATCAAGTTGGAAATGAGCAGAGGCATGGTAATACTCTCTGGTTCCTGCATTATGATCAATGGCCACAAGTAGCTGTTCCACGCTCCCATAAAAGTGATGATGGCCGCTGTCGCATAAGTCGATCGCATTATGGGAACATACATTTTAAAGAAAATCCCCAGTTCTCCCATGCCTTCTATGCGAGCCGCTTCAATAATGTCCTTGGGGAAATACCGTGCACTCTGCCTAAAGAGAAAGATCAAAAACGCCGTAGATACGGTAGGCAGAACAAAAGCCGTAGTGGTACTGAGAAGATCTGCTCGACCAAACATCATAAACAAGGGGATCATGATCGCCGCGAAAGGAATCATCATGGACAGAAGAAGAATACGCATGAGAAAGTCTTTCCCCTTGTCATGGTATACCTCAAACCCATAACCAGCTATAGAACACACTACCAAACTAGCAATAGTGGCCACCGAAGCATTTCGTAATGAATTCCAAAGAGCGCGACCCACATCAGCCTTGGCCAACAGGTTTCGAAAGTTCTCCGCTAGGTGACTACCAGGCAGCAGACGTCCTGTCAGAATGTCCACACTAGTATTAGTTGCAGAGACAAACATCCATAGAAGAGGAAAGAGGGACAGGAGGGATGTGACCAATAACACCAAATACTTCAAACCCTTGAACAGCTTCCGTTTCATCTTGTATCACCCACTCTCATTTGAATAAACGCGAGAACAGCAACTAATGCAAAAATCACAAATGAGATGGCAGCTGCATATCCAAAGCGGGGAGAATACTGAAATGACAGACGGTAAATATATTGTGAAACAGATAGAGTTGCATTAGCTGGTCCCCCATTGGTCAAATTCATTGTCTCATCAAAGAGCTGGAGAGTACCATTGGTGGACATAATTGTGGTCAGTAGAATAATGGGCTTTAACATCGGAATAGTTATTCTGAAAAACTGATCAAATCCACTTGCCCCATCAATGAAAGCTGCTTCGTATATGGAAGGCTCTATGTTCTGCAGCCCAGCCAAATAGAAGATCATGTTGTATCCAGTCCACCGCCAAGTTAAGGCAATTACGACTACAATCCTTGCTGTCCAAGGCTGCCCAATCCAGTTAATTGGTCTAGAAATCAAACTCAAGTTTGTCAAGACCGCATTGACAAAGCCATCGAGAGCGAACATTGATCGAAAGATAATAGCGTACGAAACCAGTGAAGTGGCACAAGGCAAAAATATGGCTGTCCTGAAAAATCCTCGAAATCGCAAGTTCTTATCATTCAGCAGACTGGCCAATACTAACGCCAGCAGCAGCATAATTGGAACTTGGATAATAAGGAATATGAAGACATTACCGAGAGATTTCTTGAACAGATTGTCTGCCAACAGCCGCTGATAATTAAACAGTCCAGCATATTTCAGATTCACTCCAACACCAGTCTGAAACGATAGAACAAAAGCTCTAGCAATTGGATAGAAATAAAAGATGAAAATCATTAAGGATGCAGGCAGCACAAATCCCCAACCGATAATGTTTTGACGTCTCCGCAATTTCAGTACTCGTTCCAAACATTTTCCCTCCCCAGAAGGTTACTTACTGCAGTATATGGGAGGTGCTGTAGTCGAAGAAACAGCTCTCCGTACTACAGCACCTAAGTCTCTTATTAAGGACCCATCAAGAACTTCACAGTCTCTTCTGCTTCTTGAAGGGCACTGTTCATGTCAGCACCTGCTAAGATCTGGGCAATAGCAGTTCCTACTGCATCCCGTGCTTCGTAATTGTAAACACCGTAGCTAATCTGGGGCACCTTAGATGCAAAATCAGTAATGTCAGCATAGACCCTCTGACCAGCAAAGAACTCATGGGGCTCGTTGTAAACATCACTATCTCCAGCGGGTAGATACGTAGCTAAGGCACCGGAGGAAGGAAGAATCGTCTCATACAGCTCAACGCTGCCAGCAAATGTATGGGCTAAGAAATCAATGGCCACATCAGCTTGTTTAGAGCTGGAGAGAACTACCCAACTAGAGCCGCCTTGGTTGCTGTAATTGCTGGCATTAGCAGCTCTTTCAAGGCGTGGAATATTCGTAATTCCCCACAGCCCTTTTTGATCTGCTTGACCTACAATGGACCCAATGATCCAGCAGCCATTAATGGTACCTGCAGCGGTTCCCCTGTTAATGGTGCTGATGTACTGCTCCCAGTCATTAACCTGCACTAGCACTCCGCTCTTCACCATTTCCACATAAATCTCAACGATTTCCTTAAGAACATCGTTTTCAGCAATAAACACATCCCCATCTTCGTCAAACATCCAAACCCCTGCGCTCTGGAGCATGGCCATGATTTGGTCTGGACTATCTGCCACGTTTGTCAGCAGAGGCTTACCTGTTTTTGCCAAAATGTCCTTACCCATTTCAATATACTCAGTCCATGTAATATCTTTGAAGTCATCCAGAGTATAACCAGCTTCTTCCAGAATATCAAGTCTTAGAGCATTAATGGCCGCCCCATTATCAAAGGGAACTGCGTAGTTGCGGCCGTCTACAGTAGTGTGGGCCACTTTAAAATCGGCAAATTGGGTGAAATCAATGCCCGAATCGGTAAGATCCACAAATGTACCTGGGAAGTTTGTAACATTTTTCGTAAGGGCGTTGTCCTGCATTAACAGGATATCTGGCAGTGTACCTGTCTGCCCCGCCATAACAGCTGTAGTCAGCTTAGTCTGAACATCATCCCAAGGCGTTTCTACAATATTAATCTTTACGTTAGGAGCAATTTCTTTGTAAATCTTTGCTGCCTCTTCCATTGCGTAAATATTGAATGCCGGATCCCAACACCAAACTGTAATGGTTACCTCATCGGTCTGAGCCAAAACAAGATTGGAGCCAACTGCAAAGACCATAATTAACACTAACAGTAAAGAAACACTCTTTTTCATGCTAGTCTCCTCTTTCCTTAAATAGGTTTTCCCAACACAGATTCCATCTAAATCTTTGTAAATGATCCCCCTCTCCTATTACTGTATTTTTTTGGACTACCATTATGCCTTTTGTGTAGTTGGTTAATCATTTAAAGGACTAGACACATATGAACTGGTCTTTTATAACAGTTTCTTCACAGTTGCATAAACTCCTCCCAGCAATTCCCTTGCAAATTTAACTCTTTTTTCGGCATACACACTCCATATTCGCCATAAAAAAATTGGTCAGCGCCAATCTTCAGACGCTGACCACTCACAAACACGTATTATTCCTTTACACCACCGACAGTTAATCCATGAACAAAGTATTTCTGTAAGAAAGGATAAACGATCACAATAGGAACAGTCACAATGATCGTCATGGTTGCCCTAATGGCCCTGGGAGTAATCGTATGGACAGTTCCAGCTGCTGCTTGGGCCAGAGCCTGCTCCAATGAACCGGTCATGGTATTGGCGCTTTGGAGCACTTTCATCAGCTCATACTGCAGTGTACTCAGCTGTGGATTGGCAGAATTATACAGGAACGTATCAAACCAAGCATTCCAGTTATCTACAGCTACAAAGAGGGCTATGGTAGCTAGAACTGGCTTACACAGAGGCAGAACAATTTTGAAGAAAATCGTAAACTCCCCTGCCCCATCTACTCGAGCTGATTCAATTAGGCTGTCAGGTAATCCATTAATATATGTTCTAATGACAATCAGGTTGAAAGCTGAGACTAGCCCTGGCAAGACATATACCCAGAAACTATTAGTCAGACCTAAGGATCGAATGAGAAAGTAGGTAGGTACCAGACCGCCATCAATGTACATAGTTAAGACGTACACAAAGGAAATGAACTTTCGCAATACAAACTCTTTGCGACTGAGAGTGTATGCAACCATGGCTGTTGAGAACGTACACAAGAACGTAGATAACACCGTACGAGCTACTGATACAAGGGATGCGTGAAATATCTGCCTGCGGGTTAACAGGGTCTTATAGTTATAAAGGGTAAACTTCCGGGGCCATAAATGAATCCCCCCCTTACTGCTGTCCAAAGCATCGTTAAAAGAAATAGCTAGGGTGTTTAGAAATGGATAGAGGGTCACAATAATCAGTAGGATTAGTATTATGTAGACGAATACATTGATAATAATATCTTCCCAGTTCACATAACGTTTTTTAATCATCATATTACACCTCATACTGGTAATCTCAACTGCTGACAAAACTCTTCTACATTAATCCTTCCTGACCAAAACGTTTGGCAAATTGGTTAGCAGCAAACACTAGAACCAAGCTGACGACACTTCTAAAGATACCAACAGCTGTAGCAAAGGAATAGCGCATCATCTTGATCCCATAGTCCAGCTCGTAAATGGTAAAGACGCGAGCATAGTCAATCACTCTTCCGTTTTGGAGAAGATACTGCTGTTCAAAACCAGAGCTCAGCAAATAACCCATATTCATAATCAAGAGAATACTGATGGTGGGTCTAATAGAAGGAAGGGTAATATACCACATCTGTTTAAGCCTGCCAGCGCCATCAATGACAGCCGCTTCGTATAAAGAAGGATCAATACCGGCAATGGCGGCCAAGTATATGATGGCCCCCCAGCCTACTTCTTTCCATACATGAGAAATACCAATAATCCACCAGAACAGTTTCGGTATCCCCAAAAACATTATGGGTTCTTTGATAATATTGAGACTGAGCAGAACATCGTTGACAATTCCGCCATCTGTAGATAATGCGTCCCTTACAAGATTGGCTGCCACAACCCAAGATATAAAGTGAGGCAAATAAGATATTGTCTGAGCCGCTTTTTTAAAGGGCATGAAGCGAACTTCATTGATAATTAGAGCAAGGGCGATAGAGGCTACCGTACCCATAACGAGTTTAATAATGCTCATAGCCAATGTGTTTCTCAAAACCTGGTAAAACACAGGGTCGTTGAACAAGTCCCTAAAGTTATCAAGTCCTACCCAAGTCTGCTGAAAAACACTTTTTCCTGGCCAGTAATTCTGAAAAGCCAACACCCAGCCCCAGATGGGAATGTATTTAAAGATAATTACATGAATCAAGAATGGGACAGACATTAAAACCAAGGCTTTCTGCTGCTTTAGTTTCTGCCAGAAACTATTCGGTTTTACCGCCAAAGAAGTTGATGTATTCACGTTCCTCAACTCACTTTAAATATAGTCAAAAGGGCGCTGTAGAGCGCCCTCTTATTCTTTCTTGCGCCGCGAGGGACGACTCACATTACCAGTTTTCCATTCTCCAGTCGATTCCCTCTTGATATACTTCCATCTGTTTTTCCATCAATGGACTAATATCTCTCACGAAATTGGCCCAAACTTTTTCGAATTCTTCTGGCTTACTCATGACAAGTTCAGGCACATACCCGTTCAAGACATCTTTCATCCGAGTCTCTTCAATATGAGCTGGCGAGCCTGCAGGCATAGTAATAGTCCACAGCGGGAAGTACTTCCGCTCTCGCGGCTCATTGTAGAGGTCAGAGAAGGACTTAACGCCGTAAGCGTCCATGACTTCTTTCTCACTATCATGACTTGATGAGTAAATCAAATGCGGCTGCGTATCTGGGAAGAACATATTGCCGTTTTCATCTACCCCTCTTAAGCTGGGGAAGGAATTATGGAAATACTGTCTTCCAAAGACATTCTGTACCCAGTCTGGATCTCTAAATAATGCCATTTGCTCATCCGTACGGTAGTACAGACCATTTTCATCTACCTCATAGTGTTCGCCTTCGATACCCCATTGAATTAGTCGTTGAGTGTCTTCTCTTATGAGATAGTCCAAATATTTGATGGCTCCAACAGGATCCTTACAGGATACAGTAATACCCATACCCTGAGTAGATTGGACATATGGTATGTCACGCTGATATTCCTCTACCAATCCGTCTATAACGACTGGGAAAGGAACAAAGATGCTCTCTGGGTCATCTCTAAGGAGAATGTTCTGGGCTGATTCGAGCTGCCAAAATTGGTTGAATGTGCCTAGAACCCGACCCGAACTCAGCTTCTCAATATACTGGTCATAATTCATTACAAACGTTTCTTTGTCCACTATACCCTTATTGTACATTTCATTTAGCTTCTTGTAATATGCTTTAGCCGTATTCGAAGTGTGATAATCCCGTACAACAAACCTATCCTGTTCTAAAACGGGAACAAATTCCCCTTCGTTAGGATACCCCATTAAGTGCTGAGGTACATTGGTAGTAGCAAAGCTTCTCCAGCTATCAAACAGAGTGAGGTAACCTATAGTACTCTCACCATTGATGGTGGGATGTTTCTTTACGTAATCCTCAATTAAGCCAAAATACTCATCTAAAGTCTTAACAACCGGCCAACCAGCTTCTTTGAGCACCTTTTTACTGATGAAGAAGCCGAGGGATGGATATCTAGAAGTATCTGGTCCATAGGGAATTGCTTGAATTGGAAGCCAATAAACATTTCCATCTTCCTGCTGCAGCATTTCCCAATGATTAGCGTATAGACGCTTTATATTAGGTGCGTGCTCTTCAATTAAATCGTTTAGGGGAACTAAAACTCCTGCATCTTTTAGGAGACTTGTAAAGTGAGCTGCAATGACCATGTCAGGATAGTCTCCACTGGCAATCATGAGACCTACCTTTGTCTCCAAGTCACCCACTAAATACTCCCTGTTAAGCTTTACTCCAGTTTCAGCCCGAATAATATCTCCAATAATGGTTGAACCGGGATAATCAGGTAACGGTTCTCCCATAAATACATGGAATTCCTTGAGCTCTTGAGCAGCTAAAGTGCCACTTACTGTTACCAATACTAGAAACACGGACAGCAGCAATAGACTCCTCTTCCTCAAATTTACCACTCCTTTTTAATTTTTCAGATTCATTGGGCTCTTCAATGCTCTTTCAAGCACACACCCCAGCTCTATATCACGATGGAGTTTACCACCCCTTCCCCAAAATATTGCCACTTATTAAACTCCATACGAACTTCTTATCAATATTAGCCTTTTCATGTATTCTGTAAACTTATATTCTGTAACCTTTCGATGAAATACTCTTTCAAAACAAACATTTTACAAATAAACTCTGGAACACCCTAAAAAAAGGGCGAATGACCTAACTAGATCATTCGCCACTACAGCCCAGTTCATTTAGAATTATAAAAGAAACTCCCGGATGGCTGTTGCCACTCCATCCTCTTCATTTGTAAGAGTAATCTCATCAGCAGCCTCTTTGACAGCAATCTCTGCATTACCCATGGCGATTCCTAGACCCGCCCACTTAATCATTTCTAGATCATTAAGGCTGTCTCCAATAGCCATAACTTCGCTTCGATGGATGCCTAGATTCTGTACGATTTCTGCTAAGGCTGATGCCTTGCTCACACCCTTTCTCGAAATCTCGAGATTGTTAGGAGCAGAGGACGTTACCTCAAATTGGCTCCACCCAGCAATGGTCTGCCGCAGTCCTGCAATAACGTGGACATCATCGCTAAAAAAACCAAACTTGAGCCAATCCTCTCCAAACAGGGCTGGAGAAAACTCCTGAGAAGAGACAAATCCCCCTTCCCGATGTCCCCAGAATCCCACACTTTCCTCAACAGCCAATTCATAAAGCTGTCTAACTTCCTCTTCAGTGAGAAAATGCCGTTCCATCAGCTCAGAGTGATTCTTCCATATTTCTGCTCCATTAACCATAACCATTGGTGATTCAGGTCTTACTGCATCCCAGTACTGTTCAGATGTTGCTCTTCCCCGACCTGTAGCGAAGGAAACGATAACGCCTGCTTCTTCCGCCTTTTTTATCCAATGGCGATTTACCTCTGAGATCCTTTTGTCATCAGTGAGCAGAGAGCCATCAAGATCCAAGGCTAGTAACTTGTGCTTTGTCAACTCAATTCCTCCATACATCTTCAAGAACTAACAAGATCCGTTCCTCACCGCTTAAGGTACCGGAACAGATCTCAATTGACCCTTCGCCATCTGCCTTGTTTCCCCTTCCAAATCAATCCTCATTTCCCCAAAAGATATAGTGAAAGCAATCACTTAACCACCGTAAACAGGAACATAGAAGATTATGAAGAAGATATGGGTAGAGTACTGACAAGGAGGTTATGCAATGTCTTTCACTTTGCAGTTAGGGCAGAAAGCCCCTGACTTTCACTTGCCAGCAACAGATGGTCGGTCGTATTCACTAGGTGATTTTGACCATGCCAAGTATCTAGTAGTCTTCTTTACCTGCAACCATTGCCCCTATGTAACTGGTTCGGATGAAATCACT
>JAAYRO010000075.1 GCA_012518735.1 Bacillota bacterium | reverse complement strand
GAGTGGATGTGTTGGAATCTGAGACGGCTTGAAGACAATACAGATATGGCCACCATGGCTGAGTGCTTATTAGCTGAAAGTCTTGAAGTTGCCAATGGGCAAGTGGAAGATGATATGATGGTAGTGGTGGCTCGTTTAGCCAGGACGGACTGGGAGATTGACACGTATAGGAGGACGCAGTCGAGTGTCTAGTGACTTAATGCCGGAATTTCTTCGTAACTTAGATACCTATAACATGGTTGATGACAACCATAGAGTTTTAGTTGCGGTGAGTGGCGGGCCTGATTCAATGGCTCTCCTTCACCTTTTTTTACGTTGGGATAAGAAGCGTATTGGTGTGTTCCATCTCAATCATGGTTTTCGAGCAACCGCTTCGCGGGATGCTGATTTGGTACGGGATTTTTGTGAAAAGGCAGGTATTCCCGTACACATCTGTGTATATGATGTGACAGGTTACCTAAAGAGGACCGGTGAATCAAAACAACAGGGTGCTCGCCATATTCGTTATAAACTATTAGTTGATTATGCTGAGAAAAACGGCTATCATCGTATTGCTTTTGCTCACCATGGGGATGATCAAGCTGAGACTGTTTTAATGCGGATCTTGCGCGGAACAGGTCTTCACGGTCTAGGTGGTATTCCGGCTGTGCGCGGAATGTACATTCGCCCGTTAATCAGTGTATACAAGGATGCTATTATACGTTATTGCAGCACCTATGGAGTACCGTATGTGGAAGATGAGACGAATGTTCAGCCCATCTATTTTCGAAACAAAATTCGTCACCAATTGATTCCTCTGTTGGAGAAAGAATACAATCCTCAAATACGGGCCCAGCTTGTACAGATGGCTGAATTAGTACAAGGGGATGAAGGAGAATTACAGAAGAAAGTAGATAAGCTGTGTGAAAACCATATGCAGTATAATGGCGCCCAAGTTGTCTTTGATCGGAATGTTTTTCGAAGTCAATCCGTGGCTGTACAGCGCCGGGTTTTGAGGGCCCTTTTGTTCGCATATCGCGGTGATTTACAGCGAATTGGTTACACGCATATTGAGAATTGGCGCCAAAAGCTGTTGGAAAACAGTACTTTTGAGATGCATCTACCCCAGGTTTTAGTGTCCGCTACTGCGAATTCTATCTTTGTGGGACCATTTGAACTAGAAAAATGGAAACCGGGAGTTCTAGACATACCTGGACAGCTGCGTCTGGGGGGATTCACTATTTTGGCAGAGTGCTTCTCTAGGGATGAATTGCCAGAGCGACCTCTAAATGCTGAGGATTTTGATGGGGAAGAGCTGCAGTTTCCTCTTCATATTCGTCCTAGAAAGCCGGGAGATCGAATGCAGCCTTTCGGCAGTACTAGTTCAAAAAAAGTGAAAGACATACTCATTAATGCTCAAGTACCGGTTCAGCTTAGGGATTATCTACCTATAATTACCGATCAACGGCAGATTATTTGGATCCCTACGGTTCGACGCAGTGAAGTAGGGCGTCTAGGGGAGCAAACAAAGAGAGTCGTTCGCTTAACTTATAAAGGACCGGGCGGCTAAACATTGTCACACTGATACCCCTATGTTATAATAGTATGACGTATCAATATGTCTATAGGCTCTTATTTTTTTAAGGGGGAGGGCAAAATTTGAATAAATTTCTTCGTGGTATAAGTATTTATTTGTTAATTGCGATTATCGCTGTGTCCATTGTGAGCAGCCTTTACTCACCAGGAGGTTCATCGCGGGAGCTTTATTATTCGGAGTTGCTGCGATATATCGATGATAATCAGATTGCTTCAGTACGAATGATTGGTGATCAGCATATAGAAGGAACTCTCCGAGATGGGACTCCATTTGTCTCACTAGTTCCATTAGGAAAAATGCCTGATATTGCAGATCGCTTGGAGGAACGCCATGTACAGCTTGAGGCGGAACTACCGCCAACAGCACCTTGGTGGGTCGCGTTAATTCCAAACATTATTTTTGTAGTTGTTTTGGCAATATTGTGGTTGTTTATAATGAATCAGATGCAGGGAGGCAACAATCGTGCCATGTCATTTGGCAAAAGTCGAGCTCGTCTTCATACAGAAGACAAGCCTAAAGTGACTTTTGAACACGTGGCCGGTGTAGATGAGGCAAAACAAGAACTTATGGAAATAGTAGAGTTTTTGAAACAGCCTAAGAAATTTAGTGATTTAGGTGCTAAAATTCCTAAGGGTGTTTTGCTTGTAGGGCCTCCAGGAACTGGGAAAACTCTGTTAGCTCGGGCAGTAGCCGGCGAAGCAGGTGTACCGTTCTTCAGCATCAGTGGTTCGGAGTTTGTAGAAATGTTTGTAGGTGTTGGAGCGTCTCGTGTCCGAGATCTATTCGAGACAGCAAAGAAGAATTCTCCATGCTTGATTTTTATTGATGAGCTGGACGCTGTAGGTCGTCAGCGCGGTGCAGGCTTAGGTGGAGGACATGATGAGCGTGAGCAGACGCTGAATCAACTGCTTGTGGAAATGGATGGTTTTGAAGCAAATTCAGGGGTCATTGTTATGGCAGCTACGAATCGTGCTGATATTCTCGATCCTGCGCTGCTTCGTCCAGGCCGTTTCGATCGAAAAGTGGTTGTGGACCGCCCTGATTTAGAAGGTCGAAAGGCGATTTTAGATATTCACAGCCGTAACAAACCGTTAGATCCAGAGGTTGATGTTAACGTTTTAGCTCGTCGTACACCAGGTTTTGCCGGTGCCGATTTGGAGAACCTATTAAATGAAGCAGCCATTCTTGCTGCTCGTGCAAACAGAAAAGTGATTACGATGGAAGATGCTGAAGAAGCAATTGATCGGGTACTGATGGGTCCCGAAAAGAAGAATCGTATTTTGAGTGAAGAAGATCGCAAGGTGTTTGCGTACCATGAGGCTGGTCACGCTGTGGCCGCTTATTTCTCACCCCATGGGGATCCAGTTCACAAAATTACCATTATTGGTCGGGGTTCAGCTGGTGGTTATACAATGATGCTGCCGGAGGAAGAACGTTTTGTAGTTAGTCGTTCGAAGCTGCTTGATGATCTAGTAAATCTACTAGGCGGCCGAGCAGCAGAGGAGATTGCATTACAAGAGGTGAGCACTGGGGCTCACAATGACCTGGAACGGGTTACTAGAATTGCTCGGAAGATGGTCATGGAGTGGGGTATGAGTGATAAGCTTGGGCCACTCACTTTTGGACGACCTAGCGGTGAAGATCTGGTTTTCCTAGGTCGAGATATTTCCAGAGATCGGAATTACAGTGAGGAAGTGGCGGCAGCCATCGATAAAGAAGTGCGGCGGTTGGTTGAGACGAGTCATGCTCGAGCTATTGAAATTCTGACCACTCATCGTGAGAAACTTGATGCAGTAGCTAATGCCCTATTGGAAAAAGAGACTATTACTAAAGAAGAGTTCGAAGCCATAATGGAAGGTCGAACTCTTGAAGAGGAAACATCGGAAGTAATAGAAGAAGCTGTAGGCGCATATAAAGAAAAAGGGGAAGAACGAAGGGCCCGAGGAGAACACCGTATGCACGGTCCTAGTCAAGAACCAGCAATTGGGGAAGCTTAGTAGAGGAGGTTTTCACAATGTCTGATCGACTGCTTCTGAAAAACATGATATTTTATGGATATCACGGCGCTTTTTCTGCTGAGAAAGAATTAGGTCAAAGGTTTGAAGTAGATCTTGAAGTGTACACAAACCTGCAGTATGGTGCGGATGACCCTGAACTAGCTTTTAGTTATGTTGATGCCTACACCATTATTAAGGACATTGTGGAAGAACAGGAGTTTCAACTTCCTGAAATACTAGCTGAGAATATTGCTGATGAGATTTTGTCCGCCTATGATTTAGAAAAAGTAGTGGTGCGTGTTAGGAAGCCCTTTGTACCTGTAGGGGGAGTAATGGATTATTTAGAGGTAGAGATTACTCGTTATCCACGTCCTCTGACGTCCACTGCTTACGAAATCTAGTAGAACTGAATGTAATAAAGGCCCTCCAATTGGAGGGCCTTTTGGCGTCATTCTTATGAGGTTACCGCAGCTCTTCCGGCATATTTCCTACCGTAATGGTTAGAAGCTGTACTTGACCATCACGGAATATGGTTAGAAGAAGTTCGTCACCAGGTTCGTACTTGCTGATCTCATCCTTTACGTCATCTATCTCGAAAATGTCCCTATCGCCAATCCGACGAATAACATCCCATGGTTCTACACCAGCCTCTTCTGCAGGCGATCCTTTCGCCACATCGCTGATGATGATACCTTTTTCGTCCGGCATTTTCAACTGTTTAGCTAAGGTTTCGTTTAGTGCTTGGTAATAGATGCCCAGATATGGTCTTGGGGGCAGCTCATGTTTGACCCCACCTGTTTCAATCAGTTCGTCTAGGACGTCTTTTGCTACATTGATAGGAATAGCAAAACCAATTCCTTGAGCTTGCGAATGAACCGCCGTGTTAATGCCAATTACTTCACCTTCGATATTCAACAAAGGTCCACCGGAATTACCGCGGTTAATGGCCGCATCAGTCTGCATAAGGTTCTTATAAACTTGTGTGGTACCAGTATCTCGGTTGTAAATACTGATCTCACGTCCCTTAGCACTCAATACACCTACAGTCACCGTGTGTTCAAATGCTTGGCCGTAGGGGTTACCAATGGCAATAGTCCATTCTCCTGGACGTGTAGCATCTGAATCTCCAAGTTGGACAGTGGGGAACGGTCCTTCAGCATCAACAATTCTTAGGACTGCAAGGTCAAGCTTGCTGTCTGCTCCCACAATTTCCGCCTTATATTCCCTTTCCAATCCAGGTGCGTCCAGAACTACCGCAATGGTTTGACCTTCCCCTAAATTTCCAACCACGTGTTGATTTGTCAGGATAATCCCTGATTCATCAATAATGAAACCAGAGCCAGCACTTGTTTGCTGAATTCTTGGTTGTGGTGTGTAGAAGGGATCACTAAACCAGTAATCGAAAAAGAAACTAAATGGATCCTGTGGAACAGTTCTCTGTTGGGTATCTTGTTCTGGTAAAGGCCATTCTACATAAATGAAAACTGTAGCTGGGCTAGCCAGTTCAGCAATATCCGCAATGATATATGGATTGTCTGTACTCATAAGCGGAATAGAGGTCTGAACAACAGATGGTTCATTGGATGGTTCATTACTTTCTTGTGCTCCAAACACTTCACTAGGCGATAGGTGGGATATTACGACACTTACCGCCACCAAAGCAATTAATACGAATGATACAGCAGTAATTCGCTTTTTGGCTTGCATAATAATCCTCCTCCTGTAGTTTTTAAACTAATCTGCTTTAGAACAATTATACTGCTCTGATTTTTTATTTTCAAGGGGGCGACATTCTTGGCTGTGGATGTAAGAACTGTGAATTTGGGATATAAAAATATCCTCACCTTAGAAATTTATGACTCTCTAGACTCGACAAACACCTTTGGGAAACAGCGGATTCGAGCTGGCTGTTCCCACGGTACAGTGGTCTGGGCCTTAGAGCAAACGGCAGGGCGAGGAAGGCGAGATCGAACTTGGGTCTCAAATAACACTTCGTTAACTTTCAGCATTTTGTGGCGGTTTCCCGATTATTCCAAGATACCCTTATTACCTCTTACGGTAGGGCTTGGGATTGTGCAGATCCTCCACACTATTACAGAAGATGTACGAGTTAAATGGCCTAATGACTTATGGATCGGTTCAAAGAAGCTAGGAGGAATGCTGGGAGAGAGCATGATGCTGAATGGAGATTTGTGGGTAATATTAGGAATTGGAATTAATGTGAATCGTCATGGAGAGGGGTTGGACTTTCCCCATGTTTCACTTCAAGAAGCCGTTGGTGAACGTTTCATTCGTTTCGGAGTCTTAAACCTTATCCTGGAGGGAGCGGATCGAGGATTTTCCATGCTGGAGGAGGGTGTCTCTGATTTGAATGAGAGATTTCGCCAGTATGGGAACTTTATTGACGAGACAATTGTAGTTATTGAAGGGGAGAAACGATGGGAGGCGGTTGCCCGTGCAGTGTTACCTGACGGGCGCCTACTAGTGGAGAGTGTGGACGGATTGCAGTCCGTACTTCCTGATGAGGTTAGTGTGCGTTTTCGTCATTGAAATCCCGTAATATTCTGGTACAATGAAAGTAGTAAGGGGGAATATGAGCGCCTGGTGGGCTCCGCAGGCTTCAAACCTGTTTGGGGGGTAACTAGGGTTATCCTCGGTGGGTTCGATTCCCATATTCTCCCGCCATCTCAGCTATGATTGGGGACGTTTGTTAATGGAGCGAACGTCTCCTTTTCTTATGGTAAATCCGGCAGCATCGAAGTATTCTAAGAAAGCCAAAGCGTGTCTGCGGCTTGTTCCAAGTCGATCTCTAAAGACTCCCAGCCCAAACCCATCCTGGAAAATGTCTTCACTCAGGATTATGTTCTTGATCTGATTAAGAATTTCAGGTGTAGTAATCTGCTCAGTAGGGAGAAGGATGATATGTCCTAGGTGAGCGATTCCATAAATGAACTCTTTCGAATAGCCTTTTTCCACTAATACTGATAGGGAGATCGGTTCATACGGATTCTCAGTATTAATCAGCTCTCTCAATTGAGTCAAGCGTGCCTGTTCTTCTTTTGTAAGCTGTATTCGATGGTCTTTCCATAAGATACTTCCCCGCTCCTCTCTTAGGGTAGGGAGCTGATTGAGTACCGCGTCGAACAAACGAGTGGGCAATCCAGTAAGAACTCGGATCGTTTCTTTATTCGGACCTAGTGAAAGCGGATTCTCCTCATGGTACTGCTGAACGGTCTGCTCCAAGAACTGCTTAAGTTTCTGAAACTGTTCTGGAGCCATTATGAATTCATCAAACTGGAGGAGTTCAGGTGTGAGAGTCCCGCCATGATTTACAAAGTCCGTTTGATGCCAGTAAGGGCGATCCTGCGCCAACAGGCGGCTCATCTCTTTTGAATCAGCCTGCCCTTTTCTTCGCAATAGACTTAAGTCAAGATGTGCGTTTGGGTCTTCGAAAGGAAATAGGTGCTCCAAACGGCGGGGACCAACCAGCCGTAAGTTCTGGCCTCGAACGGGAATTCCTTCCTCAAGAAAAAGTCCTCCCCCAAGGGTATCCTGAAGCTCGCTGTGGCGCATGATAAAGGGATCACGAAATCTAAGATGAACTGGTGTTTCCAGCTCTAACTGGATCAAGCCTTCATTTCCAGGTTCAATAGAGTCTCCTTCTAAGATCTTGACCCTTCCTAATGTTTCTTGTGTGCCCACATAAACTTTGATAGTGTGGTCTGTTTGAATGGAGGTAGAAGAGTTAGGAAGAGTATAGGCGAGGGCGTTAATTACTGAATAGAAGGGTCGTTTACCTGGCAAACAGAGATACATCCCCCGTTCTAACTCATCTTTTTCTACGCCTGTTAGATTAACTGCTAATCGGGAACCTGGTACCCCAGTTTCGACCGCTTGGGTATGTGTCTGCAGGCCCCGAATCCTAGCCTCCAGTCCTGGTGGTTGAACCATAACTTCACTGCCTACAGCCAAAGTTCCCCCAGTTAATGTACCAGTTACAATGGTGCCCGCTCCCTTAATGGTAAAGACTCGGTCGATCCAAAGCAGAGGATCGTGCAGGTCGGGTTTTGATTCCATGGTCTGTATAATGCTGTTTATGACGGTTTTAAGGAGATCAATATTGTATCCAGTAACGGCAGATACAGGCACAATGGGGAAATGTTCTAGGTTTGTGTTGATTAAGTGTTCCTCAATATCAGCTTCCACAAGTTCCAGCCATTCAGGCTCCACTAGATCTGCTTTCGTAAGAGCAATAACGCCGTGGCGAACCCCGAGGAGATGGAGAATGTCGACATGTTCTTGCGTTTGAGGCATCCAGCCGTCATCAGCAGCAATAACTAGTAATACTAAGTCTAGGTGGCCTACACCCGCCAACATATTCTTTACTAAGCGGTGATGACCAGGAACATCTACAATACCAACTGTGCCCTGGGGCAGAGTTAACCATGCAAAACCCAAATCTACTGTCATGCCTCGAGCTTGTTCCTCTTGGAGTCGATCAGGGTTAATGCCTGTAAGTTTAGTAATAAGGGTCGTTTTTCCGTGATCAATATGCCCTGCAGTCCCCATTATGAACATACAGTCACCCCCTGAGCTAGAATTCTCTGAACTAGTTTGTCCTGTTCTGGCAGGACAGTCCGTGGATCCAACCAAACTCGATCCTGATGGATCCGCCCCATAATGGGCGGGTCTGCCGAACGCAGCCTTTCTTCTAGCTGGGATGGTGTTAGCTGCTCACTATGAATGACTAGGGCCCAACTTGGAATAGTCTCTCCTGGGAGGGAACCGCCTCCCATGGTGGATTGGGTGGGCTTCACTTCACCTATGAGACCAGGACCTAAATGGTCCAGCCATGTTTCGGCCCTTTGGCGAATCTTATCAAGGGGTATGGTGGCCATAACCCATAGAGGTAATCGGTCATATTCTTTTCGGAGATACAACTGAAGGACTTCTTCTAGAACAATTAGTGAGAGTTTATCGATTCGAATTGCTCTTAATAAAGGGTCTTTTTTGATAATGGAAATAAGGTCAGCCCTGCCTGAAATAATGCCAGCTTGGGGTCCACCAAGCAGCTTGTCTCCACTATAAGTTACAATGCTGCTGTGCTTTAGAGCTGTAGAGACAAGGGGTTCATCAAAAGGATAAAAAGCTCCGCTGCCTACATCTTCGATTAAGAGAAGGTCGTGTTCTTTACAAAGCTGTGCCAAGCTTTGGCGGGAGACTGATTCTGTGAAACCTACGATATGGTAATTACTGGGGTGAACACGTAAAATGGCTGCTGTATTAGGAGTAATCGCGTTTCTATAGTCAGAAAGTCGGGTACGGTTTGTAGTACCTACTTCTTTCAGGAGGCACCCGCTGGCTGCCATAACTTCAGGAATACGGAAACCTCCTCCGATCTCAACCAACTCGCCTCGAGAGACAATCACTTCTTTTCCCTCTGTTAGAGCTTTGAGGACCACTAAAACGGCTGCCGCATTGTTGTTTACAACTACCGTATCCGTTTCAGAAGGATTGTCTGATGCGCTTAATACATTAAGCAGTCGAGCAGCATTAGCGTAACGACTGCCTCGGGTCCCTGTAGTCAAATCAAGTTCTAGATTAAAATAGCCATTACCTAATTCCTTTAGACGCTGTAAAGCACTGGTTGGTAAAGGCGCACGACCTAGATTGGTGTGTATTAGGACTCCAGTTGCATTAATTACCGATTGGAATTTCTGCAGCTGGAGACGGCGTATTTCATCTGCGAGTTGGGATACAACTTGTTCATAATCAACTTTCGCTGGTGATTGGATCAATTGGGTTCGCAGCTGATTAAGAAAGGTTCGAACTATTTCCGTTGTTTCCAATAGTGAAAGTCCCTTACTCATCTCTTTAATCGATGGTTCGTTAAGCAAACGATCTACCGATGGAATTGAACGCAGCAAGTTGGCCATTCTTATCTGACTCCCTCTCCACCTACATCTATTTGTTATATGTATACGACGATAGGGGAGTCAACCCTTTTTATTCCTTAGAGTCAGTGGCTTTCTTATACGCCTGGATAAGGTATTTCAATCCTCTTTCGCGGGCAGCAGGTGTTAGTGTTTCCTGCTGGGCAATGGTTTTCATCGCTGCCGCAATCATTTCCCGCCGTTCCTTTTTCGTCATTTTTTCCACATTGATCCCTCCCAAAATATGGTAATTCATTAGAACATAACTCATAGTAATTGGTATGTCCAAATATGGATGAATTATGCAAAGAAGCGGAGGACAATGTAGATAGCTCCTAAGAAGCCTGCAATATCTGCTATTAAACTTGTGATCAGTGAATGGCGAATCCGCTTTACACCTACTGCACCAGTATAGACTGTTAAGACATAGAAGGTCGTTTCTGTACTTCCATAGATAGTTGAAGCTAGATATCCAATTAGGGAATCCGGTCCGTGAGTCTCCAAAATTTGAGCCAGTATTCCTAAGGAGCCTGAGCCAGAAAGGGGCCTCATTAAGGCTAATGGGAGGATGTCACTAGGAATACCAAACCGGCTGGTTAAAGGGGCTATAAAAGAAGTAAGGCGATCTAAAGCACCTGAATGGTGAAAGATCTGGATCGCTACCAGCATAGCTACAAGATAGGGGAGGATGCGAACTGCTGTATGAAAACCCTCTTTGGCTCCTTCTACAAAGCTCTCGTAGACTGAAACTCCTCGTGAAATGGCCCAAGTGGTAATCCCAAGAAACAGCAGGGGGATTGCCCATCGGGAGATGGTATTGAGAATATCGATCATGATTGATCCTCCTTCACATTATCCTCCGGAGTATTCGATCAGTGATAATGGCTACTAAGGTTGAGCACAGTGTAGCCACAAGGGTGGTGCCGATGATTGCTGTTGGAGCAGTGGATCCGTGAGCGGCTCGAAAGGCGATAACCGTTCCTGGAATTATAGTAAGGCTCGATGAGGTAACGGTAAGAAACGTACACATACTGTTGGTTGCTGTATTGGGAGTCTTATTCAGTTCTTGGAGATGTTCCATGGCTTTTAAGCCTAAAGGTGTACAGGCATTACCTAGACCGAGTAAATTAGCACTCATGCTTAACAGCAGTGCTCCCATGGCAGGATGATTGGGAGGGACTTCTGGAAATAGCTTACGGGCTAAAGGAGTCATGGCTCGAGAGAGCAATTCAATAAGTCCTGCATCTTGTGCTATACGCATCATACCAGACCAGAAAGCAATGATACCAACGAGTCCAAAAGCGACAGTGACAGCCTGTTCTGCACCTTGGAGTGCTCCTTGGGTAACGAGATCAATCTGCCCTCTGCCTGCTGCAGTGAGGACTCCCGCCGCGATCATGAGAAACCAGATTTGACTAATCAAAGCAGTCCACCCCTTTCTTTCTATTTTTATGCCTAAGAACAGTCGTTTTAGAGCAAAATAATACAATTGAACATGATTATTTGGGCAAATCTCCCTTTTCCTTTGTCTGACGTTCCCTGACTAACGAATAGAGTTGTTGCATACCGTTCCTTAATTTGTGCTATAATAGAACTAAGGTCAGTAATGGTCAAAGGAGGTGCAGGATGAGTACCCTTGCAGATCATATTGAAGCTTATATTAAACAGATGCTCAGAGAGAGTCAGACAAGAACGGTAGAACTGAGTAGAGCTCAGCTTGCCGATGTATTTTCCTGCGTACCATCTCAGATCAATTACGTCCTTACCACCCGTTTTACTATAGAGAGAGGATATATTGTTGAAAGTAGGCGGGGCGGTGGTGGGTATATCCGAATTGGCCACATTCATGTTGGTGACTGCACTGCTCATGCGTTCGATTTACTTGAGAGTATAGGTTCAGAATTAACAGAAAAACAGATGGAAAACATCCTGGCCCGACTTGTGGACTACCAAGTAATAACCAATCGACAGCGTCAAATCATTCGCGGAATTGTGCAGCAGGAAACAAGCAGTATGGATGAGGGTAAGGATATTTTACGAGCGATTCTAGTTCGAGCCATGTTATTCTTGACGATTAAGTCGAAGGCTTGAAGAGGGGGAATTAAAATGCTCTGTGAAAAATGTGGGCAGAATCCAGCTACAGTAAGATTTGTCAAAATTGAAAACAACAACAAAACCGAATTACACCTCTGTCAAGCATGTGCCCAAGGTTATACGGGTTTTGCTGCAGGGTTTGACCTTCCAAATGTTTTGGCAAGTATGTTTGAACATCCGAAAGTACGGAGTGGTAGTCAAGGGGGGAAGGAATGTCCTACCTGCAAGTTAACTATGTCAGATATTCAAAGGGCAGGTCAACTAGGATGTAGTGATTGCTATACAACGTTTAGGCCTGAGATTAATGTTCTGCTGCGGCGAATCCATGGTTCTACAAATCATGTGGGGAAAGTACCGGCCACGAGCCATGCTAGAGTTCGCATTGGGCGGGAGATTGAAGAAGCCCGCAGGCGGTTGGAAGAATGTGTTCGGACGGAAAATTATGAACAAGCAGCTCATTATCGTGATGAAATCTATCGATTAGAAAAGGAATTAGTGGAAAAGGGGGGTACCCATGAAGGAGACTAGTTCTTGGATGGCAAAGAGCGGCCCCCAAGGAGATATTGTTCTGGGAACCAGAGTACGCTTGGCACGAAATATTCGATCCATTCCTTTCCCAGCAACTGCAGAACGGGATCAACTCCGGGAAGTACTCCGCTTAGGGGAAGAAATGGTGCCTCTTCTGAAGAAATTAGGGGAATTTTCATTCCTGAAAATGGCAGAAGTGGAGTCGTTAGAGCGGGAGGTATTGGTCGAAAAACATTTGATCAGTCCTAGGCATACAGAAAACCCACAAAACAAGGGAGTAATCCTAGGCAAACACGATGAAATAAGTATTATGATTAATGAGGAAGATCACATCCGAATTCAAGTGCTTGAGCCAGGACTGCAGTTGGAACAAGCTTGGCAGGTAGCCAATGCTGTTGATGACTGTTTTGAAAAGAATCTGGATTACGCATTCGACCCAGAGCTTGGTTTCTTAACTGCCTGCCCCACAAATGTAGGAACTGCACTTCGAGCTTCAGTAATGTTTCATTTACCCGCTCTAAAACGAGTAAATCAGGTCAATAAAGTGCTGGGAACGGTATCCAAATTCGGTCTGACCGTACGGGGTCTTTATGGAGAAGGTAGTGATGTTTGGGGAAACATATACCAATTGTCAAATCAAGTAACGATGGGGCATAGTGAGGAAGAGACAATAGAGTACTTGAACGGCTTTACAGAGCAGATTCTTCACAGTGAACGGCAGGCAAGAGAGTATTTGATGGAGGAAAACCGGAAACTCCTCACTGAGGACCAATTGTATCGATCGTATGGAGTCCTTACCCACGCTCGCTCCATGAGCAGTCAGGAAGCGATGGAGCTGCTGTCGGATCTGAAATTGGGTGTAGATTTAGGGATTATTCAGGATATAGATTCAGATGTGCTTAAACAATTGATTGTCCAGATTAGAGCGGCTCATCTCCAGAAGATGATGGGGCAGCCATTACCAGCTGAAGAACGAGATCGTTTACGAGCGAGCCTAGTCAGGGAAACGTTGAGTAAATAAATACTCATTGTAGGAAAGTAGGTGGGAAATTATGCATAGACGTTTTACAGAAAGAGCCCAGCAAGTGATTTTATTATCGCAGGAAGAAGCGCACCGCTTGGGCCATAACGTAGTGGGTACAGAACATCTTTTATTAGGCCTCATTGCAGAAGGGGAGGGCGTTGCTGCTCGCGCTCTTCAATCAATGGGAATTAGTGTAGATCAAGTACGTACTGAGGTTGAACGAGTGATTGGGCGAGGTGAACAACCTACTCAAGGGCAGATCGGATTTACTCCCCGTTCGAAGCGAGTTCTAGAACTTGCTTTTGATGAAGCTCGGCAGCTCGGGCATGCCTATATTGGAACAGAACACATTTTACTGGGCCTAGTTAGGGAAGGAGAAGGTATTGCAGCACAAGTGCTGCAAAATCTTGGTGCTGATTTGGAGAAGGTTCGCTTACAGGTGATCAGCCTATTAGGTGGTGGAGCCCAGACCAGTGGTAAGATTCCCCGCCGAAGCAAGACACCTACTCTAGAACAGTTTGGTCGAGATTTAACCGAAATGGCGCAGGAAGGAAAACTGGATCCAGTTATTGGGCGAGATAAAGAGATTCAAAGGGTCATTCAGATCTTAAGTCGAAGAACAAAGAATAACCCAGTACTCATTGGTGAACCAGGAGTAGGAAAAACAGCTGTAGCTGAGGGTTTGGCCCTCAAAATCGTGGCAAACGATGTACCTGAGACGTTAGTCAATAAGCGAGTCGTTACGCTGGATCTAGGGGGCTTGGTTGCAGGTTCTAAGTTTCGCGGTGAATTTGAAGAGAGATTAAAGAGAGTGATGGAAGAAATTCGTACTTCTGGAGACGTAATTCTATTCATCGATGAAATGCATACCATTATAGGTGCTGGTGCAGCAGAAGGTGCCATCGATGCCTCTAATATTCTAAAACCAGCTTTAGCCAGAGGCGAGCTCCAAGCTGTAGGAGCTACGACCCTAGATGAGTACCGTAAATATGTGGAAAAAGATGCAGCCTTAGAACGGCGTTTTCAGCCTGTTATGGTTGATGAGCCTACAGTTGAGGAAACGATTGAAATACTCAAAGGGTTACGGGATAGATATGAGGCCCATCATCGGGTGAAGTTCAAGGATGAAGCCCTAGTAGCTGCTGTCCGCTTTGGTGATCGTTATATCAGCGATCGTTTCTTACCTGACAAAGCCATTGACTTAATGGATGAGGCTGGATCGATGGTACGGTTGAGGGGGCTTGTAGCACCACCTGAGCTAAAAGAATTGGAGAGTAAGATTTCAGAGATAAAAATCGAAAAAGAGTCAGCCATCAAGAACGAAGAGTTTGAAAAAGCTGCAGGTTTACGAGATGAAGAACAGCGGCTCCTAGAACAACTGGAAGAGAAGCGGAATGATTGGCGCAGTAACCGAGGTCGGTCCGAGTCAGTTGTTACCGAAGACGATATAGCTACCGTAGTAGCGAGTTGGACCGGTATTCCGGTAACAAAGATTGCAGAAGAAGAGTCGGTCCGACTGTTGAATTTAGAGGAAACACTCCATGAGCGAGTCATTGGCCAAGATGAGGCGATTAATGCAATTTCCCAAGCAGTTCGGAGGGCGAGGGCTGGCTTGAAGGATCCGAAGCGGCCCGTTGGTTCCTTTATTTTCTTAGGTCCTACTGGTGTAGGTAAGACAGAATTGGCAAGAGCCCTAGCTGATGCCCTATTTGGCGATGATGATGCCATGGTGCGCATTGATATGTCCGAATACATGGAACGTCATGCAGTTTCTCGTCTTGTTGGGGCACCGCCAGGATATGTTGGGTATGATGAAGGTGGTCAGCTGACAGACCAGGTTCGCCAAAAACCATATTCAGTGGTTTTGTTGGACGAAATTGAAAAAGCTCATCCAGAGGTCTTTAATATCCTGCTGCAGGTTTTGGAGGATGGACGTCTTACCGATTCGAAGGGGCGAACGGTTGATTTTAGGAATACCGTAGTGATTATGACATCTAACGTAGGAGCTCATCAAATTCAACATGATTCAGGAATTGGCTTCCGAACTGTTGTAGATGAGAAAAGTGACTACGAAGCGATGAAAAGTAAGGTAACAGATGAATTGAAGCGTACCTTCCGTCCAGAATTCCTAAATAGGGTAGACGAGATCATCGTCTTCCATGCTTTGAATAAAGGGCATATCAGCCAAATTGTTGATATTATGCTCAAAGATTTACGGGATCATCTCAAAACAATGGACATCGAGCTCACCGTTACTGAGCCTGCCAAGGATCTACTGGCTAATCGTGGTTTCGACCCAGATTTTGGGGCACGACCACTTCGAAGAGCTATTCAACGGTATATTGAGAATCCATTGTCTGAAGAAATGCTGAAAGGGCGTTTCAGTGAAGGAGCTCATATTACAGTTGACGCACAGGATGGAGAGATTGTATTTAGTTAGACTAATGTAGATGTGGAGACTAGAAAGCACACAACGGGACTGCGGTTGTGTGCTTCTTTTTAGAATGTTATAATTGGATGAGAACAATATGGGCTCTATTGGACTAGAAAGGGGTTTACTGTGGCGAAAAGAACTGTATTCTTTGTGTGCCAGTCTTGTGGTGCAGAAAGCCCACGCTGGATGGGTAAATGTCCTGTCTGTAATGAATGGAACACATTAGTGGAAGAAACTACCGTTGTCTCTAAGAGGAAAGAGTCACGGTCTTGGGTACAGCGCAGTAAACCTATGCCCTTAACCGAGATTGAGAGTACAGCAGAACCTCGCTTTAGTTCTGGAATTAAAGAACTGGATCGGGTATTGGGTGGAGGTTTGGTTCCTGGCTGTCTCGGTCTTATTGGAGGTGACCCTGGGATTGGCAAGTCCACTTTGTTACTTCAGGTAGCAAGTGCAGTGGCAAAAACTCAGGGGCCCGTTTTGTACGTTACTGGTGAGGAATCTCTGCCCCAACTGAAGCTGCGAGCTGTTCGGCTGGGGGCTATGGAAGAGCGCTTAATCGCAGTAAGTGAATCCAATACTGTAGAAGTCTGCCGCATTATTAAAGAGGAAAACCCAAAACTAGTTATTGTAGACTCTATACAAACAATGTTTGTGGACGAGGTTTCGTCGCCACCTGGCAGTGTTGGGCAGGTGCGAGAATCTACCGGGCGTTTCCTGCAGGCTGCCAAAGGCAGTGATACAGCTATTCTCTTGGTTGGTCATGTGACTAAAGGAGGCAATCTGGCAGGGCCTAAGGTACTAGAACATGCGGTGGATTTCGTATTATATTTTGAGGGGGAAACTCATACTTCATTCCGAATTATTCGGTCTGTGAAAAATCGATTTGGATCCACTCATGAAGTGGGCATATTCGAAATGACTGAACGAGGTTTGGTTCCAGTAGAAAATCCATCTCAATTCTTGTTGTCCCAAAGACCTGTAGGGAGTTCGGGTTCGGTAGTAGTTCCCTGTATGGAAGGAACTCGACCCTTACTTGTGGAAGTTCAAGCATTAGCTGCACCAGCACCTTTTGGGGGCAATCCCCGCCGACAGACAACGGGTGTGGATTATCAGAGATTTTCCATTATTTTGGCTGTATTAGAGAAACGGCAGGGTTATCCCTTACAGACGCAGGATGTTTTTCTAAATGTTGCAGGAGGCTTGAAGCTTGACGAGCCTGCCGTAGACTTGGGAATCGCGGTGGCTGTAGCTAGCAGTGTGCAGAATGTTGGTGTAAATCCTTATTGTGCCGTTTTTGGGGAAATTGGTTTGGCAGGGGAAATTCGCGCAGTCCGTGGCGTTGAACAGCGCTTACGGGAGCTTCATAGATTGGGATTTAAGCGATGTGTGATTCCTAAACCAAATGTGCAAGGGAATGAACCAATTGAGGTCATTGGGGTGAGTACAATCCAAGAGGCCCTCAAAAATACTATTGGAAATAAGGGGTGAAGTAATGCGTGAGGATGATTTACTCTACAAGAACTTAGAATTGGTTGCACCTGGAACTCAACTTTATGAGGGATTGGAGAACATTCTAAAAGCCAAGACTGGTGCTCTGATTGTTGTGGGGGATAGTCCAGAAGTTTTAGAGTTGGTGAATGGTGGATTTAAAATTGATGCAGAAATGCATCCAGCTGCCCTGTATGAACTGGCAAAGATGGATGGTGCTATTGTATTATCTAGTGATGCTAAACGAATTCTATTCGCTAATACCCAGCTAACCCCTGATGCTATGATTCCCAGCTATGAGACGGGCACTCGGCATCGAACAGCTGAGCGGGTTGCGAAGCAAACGGATCAGCTGGTGATTTCCATTTCACAGAGGCGGAATGTGATTACGGTCTATAAATCTGGTTGGAAATATATTCTGCGGGAAGTAAGCGTAATTCTAGCAAAGGCGAATCAAGCTCTTTCTACATTAGAGAAGTACCGAAGTGTATTCCAACAATCGTTAATTAATCTTAGTGCCTTAGAGTTTGAGGATTTGGTGACGCTGGCCGATGTTACGACTGTGCTTCAAAGAAGTCAGATGGTATCTCGGATCGCCAGTGAAATCGAGCGGTATGTGATTCAGCTTGGTTCTGAAGGACGCTTAGTTCATATGCAGTTAGAAGAGCTAATGGCTGATATTAAAGATGAAGGTCTATTAGTATTCAAAGATTATTTCCAACTCGGTGGGGTAAACCCTTTAGATGTTTGGGCTGAAATAGAAGAATGGGATTCGGAGGACCTCCTAGATTTGTCGCTCATGACAAAAGCACTCGGTTATAGTGCCAGCATCAGCAGTCTCGAACAATCTGTAACTCCACGTGGATATCGCATTCTAGCTAAGATTCCTCGATTACCTATGCCCGTAATTGAAAATTTAGTCAAAAAGTTTGGGAATCTCTCTACAGTAATGGAAGCCTCCATAGAGGAACTGGATGATGTGGAGGGAATTGGGGAGGTCCGGGCCAAGGCAATTCAGGAAGGTCTTCGCCGCTTACGGGAACAGGTTTTAGTTGATCGTCATTTATAGACTAGCGTAGGTGAAACATTCCTAGTGTACCCAACCTCTGACTTTCCTTGCGAATAATCTCATCCAGATCCAATCCTAGAGCGTTACAAAGTCCGGTTAAATAAAAGAGATTCTGTCCAAGTTCAGACTCAAGGACATCTCGGCAATTTTCACATAACTCGCCCTCTAGATGTGATTTAATGTAATTGCGCACATCTTCAAAGGAGCAATCGTCAGGCAGCACTTGTTTCGAAGCGTTTACTGAAATGCAGCCACAATCGGTTACGGCTCGAAAGAGTGCTCGATTGACTCGGGCGTTCGATTCCTGAAATTTGGAAACAATATCTAAGATGCTGTAGTGGCGAACTAGATACTGCCTAACGTTTTCTTGAAAACACTGACAAGAGCCTGTTGATTTTGTCATTCTAGTCACTTCCTCTCCCAGTTCTAGGAATAGGACTCCTTGTTTCATTATAATTCTTCCGAAAATCGCTTGTCAAGACAAGGGTGGTGTCGGTAAATCGAGCATTAATTGACTTTTGACACAGAAAGTGGTAAATTTAGTATAAGAACCTGGTAGATCAATAGCGACTCCATAACCACAAATGACTACCATGTACATTAGAAACTTAATGGAGTCTAAAAAGGGGGGTTCTGTGGTGTACAACGTTGGAGATAATGTTGTGTACCCGATGCACGGTGCTGGAGTCATCGAGGCCATAGAAGAACGAGAGGTACTTGGTGAAAAACAGAAGTACTATATTATGGCTCTGCCCATCGGTGATATGAAAGTGATGATTCCCATGAATGCCGTGGAAGAAATTGGCCTTCGTCAAGTTATAGATGACGAGGGTGTTAAGCGCGTCTTTCATATTTTACGGGGCGAAAAATCAGCCATGTCTACAAACTGGAACCGGCGTTATCGGGCTAACATGGAGAAGATCAAGAGCGGTGACATTTTTTCTGTAGCCGAAGTTGTTAGAAATTTGACAATTAGAGACAATGAGAAGGGACTTTCTACAGGCGAACGAAAAATGCTCGATACTGCAAGACAGATCTTAATCAGTGAGTTGGTTATTGCACAAGATGCTACTGAAGAAGAGATTAATAATATGATCGATGAGATTTTTGAGGAGTAGGAGGTGGTAAGGTCCAGGTTTTAAGCCCAAAAGAGAATAGAGTAGCCACAACAGGAAATACTACAGCTTGAACGGACTAAACTATCGCGTACGGCAGATGGGTGGGAGGTGAAGCGAAGTTTGGTGGAAATCGTTAGGGTTATATTTGCGGCCATTGGGGCGTTCCTGGGTTATCGTGGGGCGTCACTGGTGCTCGATACGAGCATTAGGGCTGAGCTTATTGATCCCCGGTATTTGGTCGGTATATTTATTATCGGTGGCGCACTCTTGGGCTTAGCTGTGGGGCCAGTATTAATTCGTGGATTGATATCCAGTTGTTCAAGAGCTATTCATGTTTTACAAAAAAAGCCTGCCAGTGAATTAGTAGGTGGGGCACTGGGTTTCGTAATTGGTTTGATAATTGCTTTTCTTATAACAATTCCTTTGTTGAAAATTCCAGTCATTGGAGAGTTCTTACCTATTATTATAGGACTTGTCTTTGGCTATGTGGGTTTAGTTGTTGGGATGCGTAAACGCGAGGAGCTGTTAAGCGTTTTTGCTCGCTCTAGTGAGCGGTCAGTATCGGTCCGACATAAAAAATCGGGAGCAAGTCCTAAAATACTCGATACAAGTGTTATTATTGATGGACGAATCGCAGATATTACGAAATCGGGTTTTTTAGAAGGTCCCCTTGTTGTACCAGGCTTTGTTTTAGAAGAGCTGCAGCATATTGCTGACTCATCAGATGTTCTTAAACGTAATCGTGGTCGTCGAGGTTTAGATATTTTGAATAAGATTCAAAAGGAACCTTACACAAGTGTCCACATTATGGATCGGAATTATGAGGACCTTTCGGAAGTTGATACGAAGCTTGTGAAACTGGCTAAGGAAATGTCAGGTAAGGTTGTAACAAATGATTATAACCTCAACAAGGTTTGTGAACTCCATGGGGTAGCAGTACTTAACATTAACGAATTGGCTAATGCAGTAAAGCCTGTTGTCCTTCCAGGAGAAGAACTTCGTGTCCATGTTATTAAGGATGGTAAGGAACAGGGTCAGGGTGTTGCTTACCTAGATGACGGTACAATGATTGTTGTAGATGGGGGTCGTCGGTATATTGGCGAGACTATAGGGGTATTAGTAACAAGTGTTCTGCAGACCGCAGCCGGACGAATGATTTTTGCAAAACCGAAGGCGATGGATCGGGCATTATAACTTAATACTCCGTTAGAATGCAGGCCCGGTGGGTGACATCGGGTCTTTTTACTGTTTAGAGTGGAGGAACTGTGATGAATGTAGGTGTAGTCATTGCCGCGGCTGGTTCAGGGCGACGAATGGGCAGTGCTGGTAATAAAGTGCTTCTACCTTTGGATGGGAAACCTATTCTCGCTTATAGTCTCCAATTGTTCGCTGCCTTTGACGTTGTATCTGAGATAATTGTGGTTACCCGTGAAATGGACTTAGAAGTAGTAGACCAGCTAATTGATGCTTTGGGCTTAGGTTCTATTGCTAGAACGATCCCAGGGGGAAAAGAAAGGCAGGAAAGTGTTTATTTGGGTTTGGAGGCTCTTCGGGAGGATACGGAATGGGTCATAATTCATGATGGTGCTCGTCCCTATGTGACTCGAGAGCTGGTAGAAAAGGCTCTCCAAGACTGCTATACGTATAAGGCAGTGACCTTAGGTGTCCCTGTGACAGATACTATTAAAGTTGTAGAGGACGGTATAGTGGCAGAGACACTCGAACGGTCCACCCTCTGGTCGATTCAGACACCCCAGATATTTTCCTTTTCCCTAATTAAGCACGCTCACCAAAAAGCTAAGCAGTCAGGATTCTCTGCTACAGATGACTGTATGCTGCTGGAAAAATTAGGAGTACCTGTCCATGTTACGCAGGGCAGTTATGGAAATATCAAGATTACAACACCTGAGGATCTTCCCTTAGAAGAAAATGGAGTGACCACCATGATCGGATTAGGTTTTGATGTTCATCGGCTAGTACCTGACCGTGAGTTGATTCTTTGCGGTGTACGTATTCCTTATGAAAAAGGTCTGCTGGGCCATTCAGATGGAGATGCAGCCACCCATGCCGTAATGGATGCCTTGTTGGGAGCTGCTGCTCTCGGTGATATTGGGGAGATGTTTCCTGATTCCGATCCTCAATATAAGGATATATGGAGTATACTGCTATTAAGACAGGTTATGGATGAGATCAGCAAGAAAGGATTGGTTGTGAGCAATCTTGATTTAACGATTATGGCTGAACGACCAAAGCTTTCGCCTTGGAAGGATCAGATGCGTAATAACCTAGCAGAAGTATTAGGGGTTGCAAAGAATAAGATTAACATCAAAGCCACAACTGTTGAAGGTTTAGGGTTTGTAGGAAGGGAGGAAGGGATGGCTGCACAGGCAGTGGTCTCCCTTCGAAAGGATTTAAATGCCAGCAATTGCCACCCCTCGTAGTTCTTTATCCTGGTAAATTCGAACTTCCACTCCTCGATTAAGGACAACCTCCTTATGTAAACGCTGGGCAGTTGTGAGAGCCAATTCAAACCAGTCGGCCTGCTCTCGAATAGACTCCGTGCCTGTGTAGGAGGCTTCTACTAAGATTCGCTCACCATCCAATTTAATGTTAGAGAATTCTAGGTTCGGAAACTGGACATTACTGTCCATTACGCGAGCTTCAATATCTTGTTCCGAGGCAGAATGGGGCTCTTGTCTGGGAGTGGTAAAGATGAACACCCCTACGAACAAGACGATTAGGATCAGTACGATTAAAGAGATCCAGTAAAAAGGTTTCATGTTGTTTCCCCTCCTCTTGCCGTGTTGTAGGTGCTATATTTATAGATTGTGTCCATAACCAAATAACATACATGCACAATCATTTGACTAGATTCAGGGAGTTGCATATAATTAGATCACATTTAAGATAAACAGGAGATGACAGGGAGAGTAGGCAGCAGGATTCTCTAAGAGAATGGATACCATAGGGTGGAAGTATCCTGAGAAGAAGGCTGCTCAAGTGCACCCTTGATCTTCCAACCGATCCAGAGATTGATTTTGGGGTAGGCTTGGACGGTACACTCGTTATCGTGATTAAGTGCTGTTCGTGTGTTATATGCAAAAAACACGATGGAAGCAGAGTGGAACCGCGGCCCGCGTCTCTGTATGGAGAAGGGGCTTTTTTTGTTTGGAGGTGTTCGTATGATACTGGAACGACTCAGAAAGGATATTCAAGCCATTAAAGAGCGCGATCCTGCTCTTCGCAGCACATGGGAAATCTTCTTTGCGTATCCTGGTTTTCATGCGCTGCAGGCCCATCGTATTGCCCATTTCCTTTATAGGCATCGATTATATTTCACGGCAAGACTCCTCAGCCATATCACTCGGTTTTTTACAGGAATAGAGATTCATCCAGGTGCAAAAATCGGCAGTGGTGTCTTTATCGATCACGGCATGGGAGTCGTTATTGGCGAAACGGCTGAGGTTGGAGATAATGTTACCCTTTACCAAGGGGTAGTCTTGGGCGGTACAGGGAAAGAAAAAGGTAAACGTCATCCAACGATTGGTGAAGGGGTAGTAATAGCCAGTGGGGCCAAAGTACTTGGTTCATTTACAGTAGGTGCTAATTCGCGAATTGGTGCAGGTGCAGTAGTACTAAGGGAGATCCCTCCCAACAGTACTGCTGTTGGGGTCCCAGCGCGAGTTGTAGTTCAAGATGGGCAGAGGGTTGAAGAATTGTGTCATGACCAACTCCCCGATCCTGTGGGCCGATGCATCAAAGAGATGAAAGAAAAAATAGATGAGCTGCAGGAAAGGCTGTCTGAGCTGGAAAAATCTGCTGTTTTAGGTCTTGTGGATGGGAGGTCCATGTATGAGTCAGTTAAAAATTAAGGTCTATAATTCATTAACGAGAAAGAAAGAAGATTTTGTACCTCGTGATCCAGAACATGTGAGCATTTATGTTTGTGGGGTTACTCCTTATTCCCAAACCCATCTGGGACATGCCCGCCCCAGTGTAATTTGGGATGTAATTAAGCGTTTCTTTCGATTACAGGGATACACAGTTACGCACGTTCAGAACTTCACGGACGTTGACGATAAGATAATCGAAAGAGCCAATCAAGAAGGTTTACCAGCCTTAGCCATCTCTAAACGATATATTGAGGAATACTTTGACAGCATGGACGCGTTAGGAGTGGAACGGGCCAGCCTCTATCCTAAGGTCAGTGAACATATAGATGAGATTATTGATATGGTTCAGACACTAATAGATGGAGGATATGCCTATGAGTCCGATGGTAACGTGTTTTTCCATGTTGCCTCGTTTCCAGAGTACGGCAAGTTGAGCAATCAGCGAAGGGAAGATCTTCTGGAAGGCACTCGGTTCGAAGTAGATCCTGCAAAACGTGATGCTGCAGATTTTGCACTCTGGAAAAAGGCAAAACCAGGGGAACCTGCTTGGGATAGTCCGTGGGGGTCAGGACGACCTGGTTGGCATATTGAGTGCTCTGTTATGTCTCACAAATATCTGGGGACGAAATTCGACTTTCACGGTGGTGGAGCTGATCTTATTTTCCCACATCATGAAAATGAGATTGCGCAGTCAGAAGCGGCCACAGGTGAGCCGTCTGCTCGTTATTGGGTGCACAATGGAATGCTAAACTTGAAAGATGCCAAGATGTCTAAGTCTACCGGCAACTTTGTCTCAGTGGAGGAGCTAGTGAAACGTTATCCTAAGGAGTTGATTCGTTACTATATTTTATCCACCCATTACCGTTCAACCTTAGAATATTATGATGGCAAACTGGAGGAAATAAGTAAGGGTTGGAGGCGGCTCAACGATACGGTTATCAATCTACGTCAGCTCATGGACAAAACCAAATCTGACCGTGAACTTGATGAAAAAGATAGGAAGGTCTTGGAGGTTTTAGATAGTCTTCAAATTGATTTTCTGGAGGCCTTAGCTGACGACTTTAATACGGCTATGGCTATAGGGGTTCTCTTTGAAATAGTACGAGAAGTGAATGGGTATATGTCAGAGCAGGGGGAACGGGTTCATGAGGCTGTTTTGGCAAAAGCCCTGACGATTCTTGAGGAATATGGAGGAGGAGTTCTCGGTATTCTGCAGGAAGATGAAGTAGATGGACAGCATGAATTAGTGGAGCCTCTAATAGAACTTATTCTTGAGTTGCGAGAAGAGCTGCGACAGGAGAAAAATTTCTCGTTAGCAGACAAGATTCGTATTCGTTTAGGTGAAATAGGAGTGGCTGTGGAAGATACTCCACAAGGTCCTCGATGGAAGGTGTAGGTATCAATGTTTGTAGATCAAGAGACAGATCCTGCTCAATTGTCCCCTCTTGTTTTGGCGTATGTGGGGGATGCAGTGTATGAGCTTTATATTCGAACAAAGCTGGCAGCTCTTCCAGGGAAAGTGAATGATCTCCATCGGGCCGCTGTAGAATATGTGCGAGCTGGCAGTCAAGCCGAAATCATTCACGATTGGGAGCCGTTATTATCGGAATCAGAAAAGGATGTGGTGCGGAGAGGTAGAAATGCTAAGAGCGGGGTTCCGCGCCACGCTGATGCTGCCGATTATCGCTACAGCACTGGATTTGAAGCTTTGTTAGGACATCTGTACCTATCTGGGCAGGAAAAGCGGCTTTTAGAATTGCTGGAACGGATCAGTCCAACCACAGATATATCCTAGGGGGGAGAATAATGATTAAAGTATTGAATAACGGGTTTGTAGAGTTGGTCGAGAGTATGGGCCATGATGAAGCGGTTATTCGCAACGCACGACGCTGCTGGCGAAGTGAGTCTAAGGGCGAAGATGCCGATCGAAAACTGCTGCGTCACTTAATTAGGGAAAGACATAAGACCCCTTTTGAAGCCATGGTATTTACATTTGATGTCAAGGCACCCTTATTTGTTGCTAGACAGTGGTTTAGGCATCGCATTGGTTCATACAATGAAGAGTCTTTACGGTATTGTGCTGCCTTACGGGACTACTATATTCCGGAAGGACTAGAAGGGGAAGCTTTAGAGGCTTGGAAGGCTCACAATGAGCATGCTTACGATGTGTATGATGAATTGGTAGGGAAGTATAAACTACCTAAAGAACAAGCCCGTAGTGTTCTGCCCGTTGGTTTATACACTAACTTCTATTGGACTGTAAACGGCAGTTCGTTAATGAACTTCCTGAACTTACGGCTGGACTCCCATGCTCAGTATGAAATTCGAGTTTATGCCAAGGCAGTCTTGGATTTGGTGAAAGACGTGGCCCCTATTTGTTTTGGAGAATTTGAAAGAGAGGTATTAAACGCGGGTGACTGAGATAGAAGGACGCCAACCAGTGTTAGAACTGCTCCGTTCTGGTCACGAAATCAAGAAAATACTGGTAGCTAAAGGTCAGCGGCAGGGATCAATCCGTGAAATCATAGCTTTAGCGGCACAACAGGGAGTTGTAGTGGAAGAGGTCAACCGGCGGTTTTTGGATAAAATAAGTCAGACCCATAACCATCAGGGAGTTATTGCTCAGATTGCAGATATAGAGTATTATGAACTGGATGAGTTATTAGAACAGGAGTACGATCCGCAATGGCCGCCTTTTTATGTTCTTTTAGATGGTGTGCAGGATCCTCACAATCTTGGTTCTGTTCTTCGAAGTGGAGAAGCGGCTCGCATCCATGGTGTGATTATTCCAAAAAGAAGGGCTGTAGGTTTAACGCCTACTGTCTTTAAGTCTTCGGCCGGGGCAGCTAGTTATGTTCCCGTTTGTCGTGTTACAAACATAGCAAGTACCATTGACCGCCTTAAGGAATCTGGCGTTTGGGTGATAGGTGCTGACATGGATGGAGAAGTTTGTTATGAACAAGATTTGACAGGTCCTGCTGCTCTAGTAATTGGAGGAGAAGGGCAGGGACTTAGTCGTCTTGTAAAGGAGAAGTGTGACCTTCTGTCATCCATTCCCATGCAGGGCAGCATCAACTCTCTTAATGCTGCAGTGGCCGGAGCTTTACTCATGTTTGAAATCGTCCGCCAGCGGGTTCAAAGCAGATAACGGTTGCTTGACCCTCCATCGTCCTTAGTGTATAATGAGTATGTGAAAATTGGACAAACTCGTTCTAATCGAGCTTTCCAGAAATTCCGGGTGGAGGCGATCAATGGTGGGTGTTAATGCACCAAGAAGATTTTTCGAGATGTACGAAAATTTGAGCGATGAAGAAATTGTTCAATTAGCCCGGGATAATGATGACCTCGCCCTGGAATTCTTGATCAACAAATACAAGAATTTTGTGCGGGCTAAATCACGTTCGTATTTCCTAATCGGGGCGGATCGGGAAGACATAATTCAAGAAGGCATGATTGGGCTCTACAAAGCTATTCGTGATTTTCGACCAGACAAATTAGCATCCTTTAGAGCTTTTGCCGAGTTATGTATTACACGCCAGATTATTACTGCGATTAAGACTGCAACCCGTCAAAAACATATTCCTCTAAATTCTTATGTATCATTGAATAAACCGATTTACGATGAGGAATCTGATCGAACACTGCTAGACGTGATTTCTGGCTCGAAAGTAACAGATCCAGAAGAACTAGTTATTAGTCGAGAAGAGTTCGTAGATATTGAGAACAAGATGGTTGAGTTTCTCAGTGATTTAGAGTGGCGTGTTCTCATGTCTTACCTAGAGGGGAAGAGTTACCAAGAAATTGCTGACGATTTAGGTCGGCATGTAAAGTCTGTTGATAATGCGCTTCAAAGGGTAAAACGCAAACTTGAGCGTTATCTTGAAAAGCGAGAAAGCGTTGAGTAAAAAAAAGAT
>JAAYRO010000074.1 GCA_012518735.1 Bacillota bacterium | reverse complement strand
TATAAATCCAGGTGCCTTAATCATAATGGGCAGGGAGAACAAGTTGACTCCGGCGCAGCTTAAGGACTTCGAGGTGATAAAAAGGAAGTATAAAAATGTTATTGATATTATTACCTATGACGAGCTACTAGCAAGATTGAAGCATATCATTTTTAAGTTTGAGCATACAGGCAAGTGAAGCGTAAGATCGGAGACACATTGACCATTCACGGTGGCTTCAGGATTTATTCGAAATGGAGGTTAATTTGTTGGCGTATCATCAAGATTACTTTTTAACTCATCAAGAATTGGTGATAATGAATTTCTTAGGCTTCCCCAGAAGTTGGCTTATGGTACTGAAGGATTTTACCGGCTCTGAATCTAATTAGGTGGGCAAAGGGGGATTTGGCCATGAAAGAATTAATTGACCAGCTTTATTATATCGCATACAGTCCACTGGTTACACCCGCTTGTTTAATCGCCAATGTAAAATTACCTGAGTATCAAAGCCTCACTTTTGAAAAGAATGGGCAAGGTCTAGCGGCAATTATGGAATGCACTTTAGACGGGAAGGTAGTTGAATTTAGGTATTACTTCGATGAGCAAGATCATCTTAGTCGGGCTATTTCTATTGACCGGGCAACAGACCATACCAAAGTCATTTTTGATCGTGCTCAAGAGGTCAAGGACCTAGAATCCAGAATTGTAAGAAATCGAATGACCGGAGAAAGTGCTGCTGTCTAGACACTAACGAAACAAGGATACAATAAGTCTGAACCTCCGGAAGTTAATCGTTGACGGCGATAAGTGTTATGGGGAAGTGGAGAGACAACGAACCAGAACTTCTTTATCTAAAAAAGAAAAGAACCCTATAAGACCAACGTAGAAATCAATATCAACAGGTCCATCCTTGTCTACTTAGTGAGAATTCCGGAGTGTGATCGTCAATCTAGTATTGCTCCACTTGGCAACGGGCTGGATGGAAGTGAAAGTGGGTGGCGCCGATGGGGGCTTCTGCACATTTAGCTGTCACACATTGTATAAACTAATGGATTTGGAGGACCAAGGAATGAATCTAGTTGTGGTACTACTTTCATCGCTGCTTTCGGGAATAGCAGGGGTTGGGATCTCTAATTGGCATCATAAAAAGGCAGAGAAAAGAATGCACAAGCTACGGCTTTTGGAAAAGCTTCTCGGTAACAGACATGATATCATGGGCGACAAGTTCACTGAGGCGCTAAATAGTGTCTTTATAGTATTTTACGATTCACCTCCCGTTATCAACGCTTTAAAGGCCTTTCATGAAAATACGATGAACCCAATTAGGGGCACAGACCTTGCGAATCAAAAACTTCTTGATCTCTTTAGGGCCATGTGCGAGGATTTAGATATTCAGATTCGCCCACTCACTGATACTTTCTTTTTGCAGCCGTTTAATATAAGAGCGAGCGATAATATTGCTAAAGGTAGATAGCTTAGTGTAGCTTACTCCGTTCTTAAGCAGTTTATATCGTATTGTGGGTGCTGCTAATCCGTCACAAGATGATAGGGATCTTGGGGTCACCAAAACCACCAAACCCCCTGTTCCTCTTGATTAGCCTTAGTCATACGAAACAATGCCTCTGGTAAACAAATGAGTCTAGTGTTTACATGGACAGAAACAGGGAAGTCATGTCCCATCTATATGCAAACAAAATCCGCTTACACGTTAAATTAAGCAAATGTCTCAGCGAATTCTTAGCTGAGGCCTTTTTGCGTGCCGCGAAAATGAATCTAACACAAAAAGCACAGTGGCAGGGCTTGGGCTGGAAATATCAATTGCTGCATAGAGCGAAACGGAAAGCTGAAATCTCACAAGGCTTACTCGAAGACCATTATTGAACACCACAGCGTGTTTCGAAGAAAACCTTACCTGGCACGAGCTGGGAATACTCCAGCACGTAACGGAGGCCGCTAATGGATACGCTTTCGAGTTTATAAAGCCCAGACAAACCACCCGACAAGCGATTCTGACGAAAGGTTCCGAAGAGAGCCAACGGAATGAGTCGAGTATTTTTTCTAGTTGGGTTATCTAGCTCTTTAGTCACCTTTTTGAAGCGAATCGGGATAACAACCGTATACATTGCTATTTGTCCTCTTCGTCTAATTTGCTTTTGAGCTTCTCCAAGGTCGGTGGGGTAATCTGGCAGCGTTCATTAATCTGCATAGTAAGCATTTGACCTCCCATTTACTGAAAATGATGCTTTGTGGAAGAGATAGCTCAAATGATCTACTAAGCACCTTTGGCCATGGTGCAGGCACTTCTTAATCGAAGGCAGGAACAGTAATTCTTCTCTAGGGTTTCGCTCTTACTTATCTCTTGCGGGTAGCAGATAGGCCTCCAAAGCCGCTGATAACAGCTAGGTAGAACCCTAGATCATACCACCAGCCAGTATTGGCCACTTCGTAGACGCGAATGTGATCTCGAAAGATGCCAACGATAACGGATATGGGGGCTACCCAGCCGTGCCAGACACCCCAGAAGAATCCGGCAGGATCTGCGGCGGTGTTTCTGCCATCTCCAGGTAAGCATCCTGTGACGAGTAGACCGACGAATACCAGCATAATGAGTAACATAGTTTTCTTCATACGAAAACCCCTCTCTCTAGAAAGTATCCCTGAATACTACCTTAATTGGCCAATTTCCTTAAAGATCCTTTCACCTCGCGTTCTTATGTGCCAAACAGGAATGAACTAGAGATATGCAGAACTAGAGGGAGAAACCTATACTTTTAGCGATTGTAAGTTTTTTGACTTCGATCTCGAGGCGGAGGCCCACTTTAACCCCCGTGGAGAGGTCACAGAACCATTATTTGATAGGGGAGTATGGATATGCAAAAAAGACTAGGATTGACTTTGGTATTACTGTTATTGGTCATATTGGCCATCCCTTGTAAGGCCGCGGCAGGCGAGGAGGGGATGGACTTTGCTGGTACTTGGGCCGGTGCTTTGGAGATGCCAGGAGCTGAACTGGAGATGATTTTTCATATCACATCCGACGTAGACGGTATGTGGTCAGGAACCCTTGACGTTCCTGCTCAGGGTGCGGTGGGAATACCCCTTAGTGATGTAAGTAGCCACGATGGGGTGGTAATCTTTGAGGTAGCACTAATTGCAGGTACTTTCTCCGGCAGTTTCGACTCCGATGCCGCAACCCTTACCGGTGTTTGGGAACAAAGCGGCATGGCAATACCTTTGGTCTTGAAACGAAGCATGGCAGAACTAGCAGGACCAAACAGACCGCAGGAACCGCAACCTCCTTATCCATACCGGGAAGTTGAAGTAGTGTATCCCAACCATGAGGATGGCATAGAACTTGCCGGAACCTTGACTTTGCCCGAAGGTGAGGGTAAATTTCCTGTTGTGCTCTTGAT
>JAAYRO010000073.1 GCA_012518735.1 Bacillota bacterium | reverse complement strand
CTTATCTGCCAGAGCCGTATAAAATCAAAATGGTTGAACCAATTCAGCTTCTCTCTCAAGGGGAACGAATCAAAAGCGTAAAAAAAGCCGGCTATAATCTGTTTTTGCTCCGCAGTGACGAGGTATATCTTGACCTATTAACTGACAGCGGCACTGGAGCTATGAGTGATAGGCAGTGGGCTGGTCTTATGTTAGGAGACGAGTCTTATGCCGGCAGTCGCAATTACTATCATTTGGAGGAAACGGTTCAAAACTTAACAGGCTATAAATATGTACTGCCCACTCATCAGGGGCGTGGGGCGGAGCAGGTGTTATTTCCCCTCTTAGTTTGTGGGAAGGGCCAATACGTTCTTGGAAATATGCATTTTGATACGACAAAAGCCCACATAGAATTGGCGGGCGCACAAGCGGTGGATTTTGTGACCAAAGAAGCGTTTGATACAGGTCTCGATTATCCGTTTAAAGGTAATTTTGATACAGAAAAGCTGGAGGATTTTATTGTGAAAAAATCCCCCAAAGCGGTTGCTTTTATTGTTAACACCATTACCTGCAACAGTGTTGGTGGCCAACCAGTGTCTATGGCTAATATGAGAGAGGTTTACCGCATCGGTCAGAAATACGGTATTCCAGTTATACTAGACAGTGCTCGTTTTGCTGAGAATGCTTATTTCATCAAACAAAGGGAGAAAGGGTATGAGGATAAGACAATTCAAGAGATCGTGAGAGAGATGTTCTCTTGCGGTGACGGTATGACCATGAGTGCAAAGAAAGATGGGCTCGTCAATATTGGTGGTGTTCTCGCAATTAAGGAGGACCGTACGATGTTTGAAAAATGCCAATCCATGATAGTGCCGCTGGAAGGGTTTCCAACCTATGGTGGTCTAGCAGGTCGAGATATGGAAGCCTTAGCCATTGGACTAAAAGAGGTCGTGGACGAAGACTATCTGCGGCAGCGCATCAGGCAGGTTCGCTTTTTAGGAGAACTGCTGAAGGCTGAAGGAATTCCCGTTCAGCAGCCCATTGGCGGTCATGCCGTGTTTGTAGATGCAGGCAGGATTCTTAGAGATATGCCTAAAACGCAGTTTCCTGGACACGCTTTGGCATTGGCTTTATATACTGCCAGTGGTATTAGGGCAGTAGAAGTTGGGTCTTTACTATATGGACGCGATCCAGAAACTGGGGAGGACGGCTTAGCACAACTTGAGTTATTGAGGCTGACCATTCCTCGGCGAACTTATACCGATAACCATATGCGTTATGTGGCCGAATCATTGATCGATGTATTTCATCATCGGAGTTCAATCAAGGGACTATCTCTTGTTTATGAACCATCCATTCTGCGGCATTTTACCGCAAGGTTTAAGCTGGTCAAATCCTTTTATAGCCATCCGTAATCATTGTCGTGGTATAATAAAGCTGGTGAGTATTAAGTAGGAATTGGTCCTAATGATAGGCGTAACTGTTCGATGGGATTGGTGGCAGGAAGTTCCATTCCATATACTACTACTGCGTCTAGAGAAATTGATCTGCTCAGAGAGATGATACTAGAGTCATTGCGCAAAGATGTGGAGCGATGCATGTGAAAATAGATAGACCTGTGCTGTCGGCCATCTTGAGAAGATACGGGGTTTTTGGGAGCGTAATTGAAAACACCCCGATTTTTAATGGTCAGAGGTTAGATATGGATGGTGTAACGCCTCGCATTAAGTCAATTACTAAAGTTACAATCGAAAACGGCAGCAGTTTTATAGTCAAGATTGTGAAAGAAAAAGAACATCCCACACACATCATCGAACAACAGAGCGTTTTCAGCCAATGTCTGCATAAATGTGGGGTAAGGGTGCCCAAAAGGTTAATGGCAGATACGGGTAAATACTGCTCTATAGAGCGTGTTTGTGGGAACTACTGCTCAGTCACAGTAGAAGAGTGCCTGGACGGTAAGGAGCTGGAATTCATTAACGAGAAGTATATCGCGGAGTTAGCCCAGATCATGGCGAATATGCATTCAATAGCCGTGGCGAATAAATGTCATATAGATTTGAATACGATCTGGAATATTTACGATCCTCATTCTGATATTCTCCAGGGATATCAGCGATATTCGCTGCTTCCTAAGAAATACGGTGACAGTCATAAAGGGTTTGACTGGGGCAGATATAAGGCCATTCATGATACATATCTACAAAAGAAAAATAGTCTGCAGAAACTGTGGCATCAACTGCCTAAATACGCGGTACAAGGTGACTTTTCCACTAACAACGTGATTGTACATGAAGACGCTTCAATAAATGGGATAATCGATTTTAACATTGCGGGCGATGAGGTACTGGTCAACGATATGGTAACCGAAGGGATCTTTATCTGCTATATCATGGACTTGGACAAGGAACTAGCGGAAGCTGATCGGCGAGGGTTGTTTGATACATTTGTGCGGGAATATCTGCGAACGAGGGTCTTGAGTAAGCAAGAAAAAGAAGTGATTAATGACATATACAGCATTGTCTTTCCTTTCTTGTGGACTCGAATAGAAATCCTAGAAAGCTGTCTGCAACGTGGGGCTATTCTTGAGGCAAATGCGTTTTTGGAAGAAACGTGGGAGATCCTTACAACGCCGTATTTTGTATAGAGGACGTGGGAAAGGGTTGTTTTCAAAAATGAATATTCAAGGACTTCAGAAGTTAACCCTGCTGGATTATCCAGGCAAACTTGCTTGTACAGTATTTACAGCTGGATGCAATTTGAGGTGTCCTTTTTGTCATAATGCGTCGATTGTTTTGGGAGATAGTCAAGAGCTGGAATGGTCTAGGATCAAGGAATTCCTGAAAAAAAGAACCAAGGTCTTGGATGGAGTTTGTATTAGTGGCGGCGAACCTATGCTCCAAAGGGATCTTAAAGCGCGTATTGAGGAGATTAAAGAAATTGGCTTTCTAGTGAAGTTGGATACGAATGGAACTAAACCAAAGGTTTTGAAGCATCTTGTCCAATCAGGATTAGTAGACTATGTGGCCATGGATATTAAGAATTCTTTTTCAAAATACGGCAGTACTATAGGAATCAGTAATTTTGACATTGGGCCCATTCAGGAAAGTGTGGAGTTTTTGCTGTCG
>JAAYRO010000009.1 GCA_012518735.1 Bacillota bacterium | reverse complement strand
TAGAGCTCCAATGTATAACAGGATTTGAACAGCAACGAGAACCCTAAGAACCCACCCCCGATGGCGAGCTGTGGCCAAGAGGCGCTCTTCCAGATGTTGGACTTTTTCGAATCCATGCTGGGCAGGCTTGATCCTGACGCTGCGTCCAATCATAGTTTCACTTTGTTCCACTCCTAGAAGCTCTAAAATCATTGGAGCAATATCCATATTAGTAATGAGCCCTGGCCAACGGGTTGTTCCAGAAACAGTTAAGCCTGAATCCCTCCCTAAAAAGAGAACGGGAGTCAACCACTGACCCTGCTGTCCCCGTTCTGCCCCAGGATAAGGAGCGATTACCAGAACCACTCTCTCTTCGCCTATTTGATTTCCTAAGTTAGTAAGGAAAAGGCGCGCTTCTTTGCGCATGCGGCTGCGTAATAGATCTGCCTGTTCTGGCAGAAGATTGGGCGCGTATTCTCCTAAGCGATAGGGATCGCCCAAATCTACCACAACTAGATGGCTGTCACTGGCAAGAATATTCGCTGTCAGCAGATCATAGTTGGTCTTCACACCATAGGGATAGTCTTCATCTTCCAGCAGGACATTTCTGCCAACATCTCCACTCCAAATTCGACCAGACCGGTCCATGGCCACAACTCCAGCCCAACGTCTCGGTTCTTCTATATCACTGTTTCCATAAGCTGATACACCCTTACCGCCCTTTGTAATGGCTGAGGCTAAAGCGCCTGGTATTACTGTATAGCTTACATTCTGTCCCCCTAATAGTTGGGAAATGAAAGGCTGCACAATCGAACTTGAAGGTAAACCAGTGTGGAGAGTGAATTGGTGTGATTCATAGTCCATAAAAAGAGAACCGGCCCCTGCTGTACCAACTGCTCTGGCTCCTGCGCTTATGCTCAAATAAGCAGCTTCAACCCCTAGACCACCCCCAGTCCGTGTATTCATAAGCCCAATGGCCTGCCCCGTATTAATGGGTAAATCCTCAATATCGACCCATTCCATACCGTGCCAAAGAACTAGGACAACTTGGGAAACTGGCGGCGGTAAAAGTGTTTTACCGTAAACTGAAGATACCCCTACCACCATCAGTACTACAGTTAACAAGATTGCCGCCCTCATAGACCCGTTCCCAACCCTTCGTAAAGCGCTCTTGTACATTGGATCATCCGTTCTTCACCAAACAGGTCTGCCACCCGTTCATGATTGAATTCTCCCATGGCTCTAGCCCGTTTTGAATCCTTTAGAATATTCAAGATGGCCGCTGCTAATTCTGGTCCATTGCCTGGTTGAACAAGAAAACCACTTTTGTTTGGCACTACAGCCTCCCGCATGGCAGGCAGATCCGAAACTACTACCGGGAGCTTAGCAGCCATAGCCTCTAGTACGCTTAGACTAAAACCTTCACTAAAACTTGGCAGTACAAAACAGTCCCAACCAGCCATGAGCTGCGGCACATCATCCCGCCATCCGAGAAAATGAACCCGTTCCCCCAACCCAAGAGCCTGTCCATATCCTTCAAACATGGTCCTCTCAGGTCCTTCGCCTACTATGACCAAATGCAGATTAGGAAGTAATCTTGATACTAGAGAGACTCCTTCCAAAAGAGTAGTCAAACCTTTCGCAGAAATGAGACGAGCTACTGTTCCAATGACCTGGGCCTGCCCATGAATCCCAAGCAGTTCTAAGGCCCCTTCTCTTGAGTGACCAGTGAATTGGGATGTGGCTATTCCGTTCCGTATGGTCACCACTCGCCTTTCTGGCACGTATTGAATTAGCTGTTCCCGCACTGCATCGGACACACTGATAATTTGGTCTATTCCATTCAGCACCCAGCCCTGAACCATTCTGTATCCTATGCGAGCTAATTGTGAATGGGGTTGGGGTAGACTGTTGTGAGCAGTAAATATTACCCGAGTGCGCCGCTGAAAACGAACAGCAGGTGCCGTAATTAAAGCAGCTTTGAAACCATGGGCATGAACGATATTTGCTTGTTCCCTTCGCAAAATCTGACGCAGCTGGCGTACAGCAGAGTAGTCTTTCTGCCAATCGATACCGTCTACTATCTCCAGTGGGATAAAGCGCCTATCCCGTCCTAAATCTTGGAGTTGATTTGGGGCTGCAATCACTATTTCATGATCACCAATACCTGAGAGTAATTGACTGAGATGCTTCAATATTCCACCCTGAGCTAGGCGAACGACCCAAACGACTTTCATCTCTTGCTCCCTCCTGTTTCCCTCTCAATTATTGTGAACCAATTCAGTGATTCAATACGGGGAATACTAGAAGGGAAAGGAGGGGGATCTCTTGCGCCGCACAGTGTTTATAGTGCTGCTGGTTTTCTTGATTGCAGTTTTGGGCATCAGACAGTTTACACAGCTGCCTGCAGGTGATGATGGATCCAATCGTTCTAGAATCCAATTTGTGGAATTTGGACCATTAGCATCACCAGCTGATGTATCGCTGGCAAGCTTACAAAACTCCATCGATCGAGTGTCGGAAGCGGCTCTGCGGGGTCACTGGACGTCTGCTTCTCGGGAAGTGCAGCAATTAGACCGTACATGGAACTCTATCCGCTCTGGAGGGACAGAACGTTTGGAAATTGAGGAAGGAATTACGAATGCTATTCAAACCCTATATTACAATGTGTTGGGACGGGATGAAAAAGGCGTGTTGATCACAGGGCAGAAATTGACGAGTTTAGTAAGTCAATTATCTGAATAAGAGTTTTGAACAAGGCTGTTGGATGATCTCCAGCGGCCTTTAATTATAATCACAAAAGGGAGCGTGTGCCGCTCCCTTTTTCTTCTAGCTTTGTTTTTCTGGATTATCCTTCTGCTGCTGTTTGGCCATGCCCTGCTGCTGTTCTCGTCTATTGCGGTTTGCCAATTCTTCTGCTGTTTCAAAGAAATTGTTCGCGCTTCCTAAACCACCAGTTCTAGCCTGGTTTTTGGGCTTGCGTGCTCCTGGTTTATTCATACCCTGATTCTTCTTGTCTTTTGGCATCCACCACCACCTCCTTATCCGTTAGTATGGACGAAGGAGTTTCCTTTTATGATGGCGAAATCACAGAACGTAACGTAGAGAAGGAGGACCACAGAATGAGCATGGCAATTATTGCTAACCCCTTAGCTGGCCGTGGACGGGGAAAGCAAACTGCAGAAAGAGTTAAGCAGCTCCTAACGGAACGAAGTATAGATTTTGAGATGATGTACACAAAATACCATCGGCACGGTATTGAACTAGCTTATGAAGCAAGTTCCAAACATGAACTAGTTGTAGCTTTAGGTGGCGATGGCACCATTGGGGAAGTGCTGGAAGGCATTTGGGAAACTTCTTCCACCCTAGGAATCATACCTGGTGGAACAGGTAATGATTATGCAAGGGGTTTAGGTATTCCCCGTAATTTAGAAGAAGCACTCCAAGTATTACTAGATAAAAACACAGTCTCCCTCGATGTAGGAGTAGAAAAAGATAAGGTCTTTGGAGTATTGGCGTCCATTGGGTTTCCCGCTCACGTAATTCAACATGTGAACAATAACCGCAATGGGATCTTTAAAGGCTCATTGGCTATTTTGGCTGGTTTAGTATCAACACTCCGAAGTCTTCAAAGTTATCCAATTAAGATTTCTATCGATGGTATGGTGATGGAGAAAAATGTGGTAGGTGTTTTTCTTATGAATATGCCTTATGGTGGAGGTGGTCTAAAGTTTGCTCCCCAGGCCCGTTTTAATGATGGACACTTTTCCATCGTCATTGTGGAAGAAGTTGGGAAATTGGACCTAGCCCTTACCCTTCCTAAAGTGTATTTTGGAAAACATACAAGTCATCCTGCTGTTACCATTCTCACAGGTCAAGAAGTGGAAATCGAGAGTGAACCATTAGTAAGGATGTTTGATGGAGATATGTGTGGAACAACTCCTTTGAAGGCGAAAATCATACCTCACGCTGCCCAAGTCGTAGTGCCGAAGCCTTTAGATCAGCCCTAACCATAAGAGCCCTTTCAAGCAGACCATACTCTCGAAAGGGCTCTTTCTATTATTCTCCTTAGATAATGCCTAACTTTTTGCCCACTTTGGCAAATACATCTAGAGCATACTGCAGATCTGATTCTGTATGAGCTGCAGTAATGATGTTCCTAACCCGTGCTTTTCCCCGAGGTACTGTTGGGAAAGCGATTCCTTGGGCGAACACTCCATTGTCGAACAACTCATCTGCCAACTGCATTGCTTGCTTTTCATCGCCAACAATGACAGGAATAATTGGGGTTACACTATTGCCTGTATCAAAACCTAAAGACTGTAATCCTGAACGGAAAAACTCTGTATTTTCCCACAGCCGATCAATAATCTCTGGCTGCTCCTGTAGAAGATCAATGGCAGCCATACCTGCAGCCGTTACTGCTGGTGGATGGGAAGTACTAAATAGAACAGGACGAGCCCGCTGAACCAAATAATCAATTAGTTTTTGTGGACCAGCTACATAACCGCCTAAAACCCCAATAGCTTTAGATAAAGTGCCCACTTGAATATCTACCTGACCATGGAGGTCGAAATGATCAATTGTTCCCCGACCATTACGGCCTAGAACACCACTGGCATGTGCATCGTCTACCATCACTATGGCCCCAAATTCCTTGGCCAGTTTCACAATCTCTGGTAGGGGAGCAATATCTCCGTCCATGGAAAACACTCCATCTGTAACCACTAATTTATGGCGTCCTTCTGCTTCTGTTAGAGCTTTCCGCAGTCCTTCCATATCTGCATGAGGGTAGACCTTAATCTGAGCTCGGCTTAAGCGAGAACCATCAATTATACTGGCATGATTCAGTTCATCGCTAATAATCACATCTTCTCGCCCAAGAATGCAGCTGACAGTACCAGAATTAGCAGTAAAGCCAGACTGAAATACTAAGCAAGCTTCTACATTCTTGAATTCTGCCAATTTCTTCTCGAACTCTTGGTGAAGGTCCATTTGCCCAGCGATTGTTCGCACTGCTCCTGAACCGACTCCCAGTTCCTTAGTAGCTTTAACGGCCGCCTCAATCAAGCGCGGATGATTAGCTAAGCCTAAATAGTTATTAGAAGAAAGATTGACCACATTCTTCCCATCATAGGTAGATACTGCCTTCTGCTGTCCAGTTAAGCTTCTGGGAACTCGATATAATCCCTGTTCTTTTAGATTCTGAAGCTCTTGATCTAAGAAACTCAAAGCATCCACTACAAATCACTCCCGTTCGGATAGATTATGACTTTGCCGCACTGCCCTGTTTTCATTAACTCCATTCCTTCATCAATCCGCTCTAAGGGCAGCCGATGTGTAATAATGGGGGTTAAGTCCAGTCCTCCCTGGAGGAGAGCCTGACCTTGGTACCATGTCTCGAACATCTTTCGTCCATTGATCCCGTGGACTGTAGCTCCTTTAAAAACAATGGCGTCAGCTAGATCAAGAGTGATGGGTTCAGAAGGAATACCTAATAAGGATGCAGTACCTCCCTTAGCTAAGCACGTAAAGGCATCATTAATGGCTGTCTCACTCCCGGACATTTCTAGAACTACATCTACACCTTTACCATCAGTGAAATTGGAGATAGCTTCGATCATAGATTCTTCTCTCACATTAATAACTAAATCAGCCCCTAACTTCTCAGCCAATTGAAGACGATAAGGGCTAATATCGGTACAGATAACCCGTTGGGCGCCAGCTTTCTTAGAGATAGGAATAGCTGCCAAACCTATGGGACCTACACCAGTAATTAATACATCTGCCCCTACCAAATCACAAGCTAGAGCCGTGTGTACAGCGTTACCATAGGGATCTTGAATGGCAGCAATCTCTGGATCAATGTCATGGTTCCACACCCATAGATTCTCATATGGAACTGTTACATACTCAGCAAAACAGCCATTCCGATCCACTCCTACGATTTCTACCCGCTCACAGATATGACCTCGACCTGTACGGCAGAATCTGCAGACGCCACACGTAAAATGAGTTTCTACCGAAACGAAATCTCCGACAGAAACACCCTTCACTCCAGATCCTAATTCTACAACATCTCCACAGAATTCATGACCGAAAATCAATGGAGGTTTTACACGGGACTGGGCCCACTGATCCCATTGGTAAATATGGACATCGGTACCACAGATAGCACTCACTTTCACCTTCACCAGCACTTCTCCAGCTTGAGGCCGAGGGATAGGTGCTTGAATCAGCTCTGCCCCTTGACCTGGACTGGTTTTGGCAATTGCCTTCATAGTCTTAGACATTGAACAACCCCTCACCAGATTAAACTCTATTTTGAAATCCCAATCAATTCTTCAATTCAAGATCGTCATTATCCTGCTAGAAAAAAAGGAATTGTGCTGGATGACACGAATTCAAATCACCATACTGAAACAGGAGGTTGTCTCGAATGGAACAAGTGGGAATCGTTGGTGCTGGTAGTGGTGGAACGGCCCTTTTGCAGACCTTTATGAATACACCTGGTATACGCATTATTGGAATTGCTGACCCCAATCCGAACAGTCCAGGCGTGATTTTAGCCAAGACTCACGGAATTTTCAGCACAGCAGATTATACAGATCTAATAAGAAAACCAGGACACAAAATTATTATTGACGCGACCGGTGTTAAAGCGGTTGCAGACGAACTAGAACAGGCCGCCGATGAAAGTACCGTTGTGGTCCCTTCTGCAGTGGCTGAGCTGCTCTGGAAAATGGTTGATGAACGAGAAACAATCAACCAAGTCCTCCTCCACGAATCGTCATCCTTATTAGAATTTATTCAAAGTGGGATTAGTCAATTAGAAGAACTAAACAGTGAGTATGGAGCCACTCTCCATATGACTGTGGGAGAAATCGAAAAACTGGCCGAGATTACCGACAGCAGCCACAGCTTGTTGAAGGAAACGGAAGAAATAATGCAGATGATCAAAAACGTAGCTGACAAGACCCGTATTCTAGGAATCAACGCAGCTATTGAAGCAGCTCGTGCCGGAGAGCACGGTCGGGGATTTAGTGTAGTAGCTGATTCTATCCACGAATTAGCTGCCAGCTCCGTAAAATCGACCAGATCAGTCTCTACCACCATTGATGACATCCAAAAAGCACTGGAAACCATTACCCAGAGTGTGAATAAAGTTGTTAGAGACATTAGAAACTTAGAACTGGATCAGAAAGCCTTAACCCAAGAACTCCACTCTTCACTAGAAGAAATGGGTGCTAGTGCCCAGAAACTCCAGTCGATAGCCGAGCAAAAGAAACTAGAGTAGTTCAATATTCTGACGGGCGCACGCCTTCACAATCTCTTCTGGCCAAACAGAAGCCTGTACTTGGCCAATATGTACACATTTCAAAAAGAACATACACAACCGGGACTGACCGATCCCACCACCAATACAATCAGGTAAATTACCTGCTAAGAGTTCTTGGTGGAATTCTAACTCTAGCCGTTCGGTGCAGCCAGCATGATGGACCTGGTGGAGGAGTGCCTCTTTATCAACCCGAATGCCCATAGAGGACAGCTCTAGGGCTTTTTCTATTTCTGGATGCCAGAACAAGATGTCCCCATTGAGATACCAATCATCGTAGTCGGGAGCCCGTCCATCATGGGGCTCTCCACAGCGTAAGGGATAGCCAATCTCCATAAGAAACACGGCCTTTTTGTCCTGAGTGATTGCATCCTCCCGTTCTTTAGGAGAGAAATCAGGATACAAATCAGCCAATTCTTGGGTAGTGATAAATGTAATCTCCGGTGGCAGCGTCCGCTGTAAATGAGGGTACCTATTATTAATATGTTCCTCTGTACGCAGGAAGCACCGATAGATACTTTCCACTGTCTGCCTTAAGTACTCTACCGACCGCTGTTCTTTAGTAATCACTTTTTCCCAATCCCATTGGTCTACGTACAGCGAGTGGAGGCAGTCCAACTCTTCGTCACGGCGAATAGCATTCATATCGGTGTACAGTCCTTCTCCCACTTTAAAACCATAGCGTTTTAAGGCCATACGTTTCCATTTAGCTAAGGAGTGGATAATCTCGCAGCTGCGGCCCCCCATGGCAGGCACATCAAATACAACAGGACGTTCAACACCGTTGAGATTATCATTAAGGCCTGATTCAGGTAATACAAATAAGGGGGCTGATACACGAGTTAAGTGAAGCTCCTCTGCTAAAGCCCTCTCAAAGAAATCTTTTAAGGTTTTGATTGCTTCCTGTGTTTCCTTTAAAGTTAACCTGGGAGTATATACGGACGTCTGCACGATTGTTCCTCCTTAAAAATCAAGAGACCCAGCACGAATGCCGGGTCTTACTGTTCATAGATGGGGTGAGTAACCGGATTCGAACCGGCGACCTCCAGGGCCACAACCTGGCGCTCTAACCAACTGAGCTATACCCACCATGATACATGGCGCGCCTGGCAGGAATCGAACCTGCGGCACTCGGATTAGAAGTCCTTTTGACATAGTTATTCTAACACAGTTATTGCTTCGTGTAAAGTGTCAGTATTCAAATAAACCTATTTTTCTGCACCTGGATACTAAATCTTTTGGACTACATAGAGGCTAACACCCCTCTACACCAGTCAACTTGCAAGGTATGTCTCAGGGCGTGGAAGCAAAAATCTTCGTCATCCTAGTGTCCTTAGGGCCTCCTTCGCCTTCTGGAAAACACCATAGGTCCGCTCAGTCTAGACCCCACGCTAGATCCATCCACCTGTTCCTTTCTCCTTAGAGTAGCATACAC
>JAAYRO010000072.1 GCA_012518735.1 Bacillota bacterium | reverse complement strand
GGTAGATTCGCACACTCTCCGTCTAACCAGAGCTGTTTCTCGTTTTAAAACCTCATCTAAGAATCGCCTGTTAGGTAGATTGGTTAAGGGATCATGATAGGCCATTTGAGCTAACTGCGCCTGCTGACTGATAATCTTACGTTTTTGAAAAGAAGAGGTACAGAAATTCCTCCAAGTGACAACAGAAAGCGACAGGCCAATGAAAACTGAGACAAGCCCATTAACTCGATTCGACAGTAAGGCATCAGGAGAATAGCTTGTAATACCCATCCCATAACAATACAGCATATAGGATGGGGCGTAAATACCAACAGCGTGTTTGGGACGGACAAAATAAAAAGTCCCCACAATAATACTGCTGATGGTGAATGGAGTAATATTACCGATTGCTAATTGATCAATGATAGTAATAGCAATTCCCGCACCCATAACCAAAGTAATAACAGCGTACTGCAGAACAGCAAGCTGTCTCATGGTAACGTTCCGTCTCCGCATCCTTCCCGCAATAACCCCAACCAACAATTCCAAGACGAACAGAGACAGGTTAGCTGCAATAACGCCCTTTCTCCAAAGTATGTGTTTTGATGTATCAGGTGTAACCGTTACAAGAAAGATCAGCGCAATCAATAAATGGACAGGTGCTGTAATAGCAGCGGTATAATAAATCCGGTGAAGATTTGCTGCTCTAGCGTCTTTCATTACTTGATCGTTTTGCTCCGTTACAAAATGCAGCTTCTTTAGGAGATTACGATACATGCCCTTAAGTAAACCGATTATTTTTGACACCCACTTCTACAGTCTAACTGAAGATAAACAAACGCCCATGAATCAAATCGGTGTTGGTCATCGTCCCTTGAGTGCTCTGGTCAGTCGATCATCTAGTTCGTGCAAGGAAAATCTAACACTAATGATGTAGGGCTCTTCACCCTTCGTCCAATGCCCATAAGTCGTAGCCACTATTATTCCATCCGGCAGCACTTCCAAGCCAGGGTAGGTGCTGTCTAAACTGTCAATATTATCCTTTAGACGAATACGGTATTGCCCTTCCCTCCCCGCAGCAAGATCCTCATACGTGCCCACCCAAACGACAAAATCCCCCCGAGTGGGACTGATATGGGCCATGTCACGAAAGGCCACAATCAGGCGACCATCTGGAACATACCGAACAGTATGCCTTTCTCCAGTAAGGGCACCTGGAAGTTCCTTAGGTTCAGTCCATGTCTGTCCGTAGTCATCACTAAAGGAAATCATTGAGTTAAACACATGACTGTTTTCTCTCATTAGAAGCGCAATCTGTTTACCATCTGGCGAAATGACGGCACCCGCTTCACAAAGAAGCGCAGTAGAGTGCTCCAGTATGACTTTTGGAGAACTCCAAGTGAGACCACCATCTGTAGTTGTAACAGAATAAACTCGCATGCCGTTACGCTCACCAGCAGGGGATCCCCAGGATTCACCGCTACCCCCTTTGATGAATCGTCCATCATCATGGAAAAATGCCATGTAACTACCTTTTTGGGGAAGTGGTACCATATCGCTCATGGCTACGATTCCACCAAAGTCTCCGATGGGTTCCAACTCAGACCATGTAAGACCATTATCCTCCGAAACGGACATACGAATGGGATAAAGGCCCGAGAACAACAGCAAACGTTCCTTACCTTTTGGATCCACAGTACGAAATATAGTAGGTACTTCACGAGATGTGGACCAACTCTCTGGAGTGGTAAGTCTTCCACTCCACGTTTGTCCTCCATCCAAGCTGCGTTTCATAACGATGGGTCCCCGTCCATGTCCTTTAGGGTAAACAGCGAGGATCGTCTTCTCATCTTCAAGTAAGACGGTTGTAACATGCCCTAAATACTGTCCTTTTTCTTGGTCTACAATAACCTGGCGTTCATACTCTTGATCTAGATCAAGCAGAGGAATGGAATACCCTCTTGGTACCTCTTTATTATTTACCATACTGCGCGCCTCCCAACAAACGAAAATATACATTTGTTCTCAGAACACTTCTTGCGAATCATTATTAACTCTTTTCGACTGCTTCGTGCTGATTGTTGAAAATTCCTTTTATCTAAGCACTGATATGAAGCACTTATTCTCTTGAAAATGACATCGATAGACCGTCCTTAAAAGATCGATTACAGAAATGAGATACTCCGTCACTGGCAGAGAGACAGTCTCTTTTGTCTTTAAAGCCTCGTCTATTTGCGAGAACAATTCTAAATGCTCACTGTAAGTACAGTACACAACTCGATAAGCAGGTGAGTAGGCACGTTTAAAACTTAGGCTGTGACTAACCGATGGATATCCACACTTCTTATAATCATGAAGATAACGGTCCAATTCCACAAGGGAAAACGGTAGGACGTGTTTTTGGCAGACTCGCCTTAAGATGTTGAGTTTCGCCTCAAAGTTTAAAACCGTCCCTTGTACAGAATTAGCAGTGTGGATAAAAAACCGATTAATAGTGACTGGAGAAATGGGAAGATCAGCGAAAGGAACTAGGTGAAGACGGCAGAGACCGTTTCCGATCCGTTCAAAACCGAATGTACGCTGGACATATGAATCTAAAGAGTGCCCTAATGAAAGGCACTCTTCCTTTAAACGCTCTAAGCTGGATTCTTCGTCTCTAATAAAATGTCCCCCAGCGAACTCATTCTGATAAATAAACTTGACCATATCGGATAACTGCATTTTTGGATACAAAGCATACTGCTTCAGCAGTAGTTCTTCAAATCGCTCCCCATTACACATTTTGGAGATAATTCCCCTTTTCTAGTACCATAACAACAACTGGAATGAGGATTATTTGGACAATAATTCCGGGTACTGCGTTTAAAAGGGCGCCACCAATGAACATCTGCCAACTAAAAGATGCTCCCTGCAGCCCGTATAATAATAAACTGACTAACCCCCAAACAACCCTTCCCCCAATCATCGATAAAACAAGAGTGGCGTAAATATTCACGTTGTTTTTCGGCAAACGCTCGTACAATAATCCTGTCAAAAAGCCATACGTACCTAATTCGAAAGTCATGGCAACAGCTGTTGGAAAAAGAGGCGGCATTCCAAAGAGCACGCTTCTAAAGAGGGGTAAAATGAGTCCTACAACGAGTCCTGCAGGCCATCCCATCACAAATCCACCCAATAATACTGGAATATGCATTGGCAGAAGTTTTCGCCCTATGCTGGGGACTTGCGCTGTAATGAAAGGCATCAGAAGGCCCAGAGCCAAAAAAAGTCCTGCCAAGACTATACGTTTTGTCGATAGCTTCTTTTTCATTGCTTCCTCCTTGAAAACTTATCCTTGAATATAAAATGCCTGCGAAAAATAATAAGAGAGCTCTACGCTTTATTTATAAAATTCGATACAGTTATGAATACCCCTTCTGAGCTGAACATTTTATAGATCCTTCAAGCCAGTATCTACCACCTTCCAGTTATTTCTCCCCTGAGACCCAAAATCTGGAGAGGAATATACAGGAACCACCTCGAAATATCATACTATCTAAACAAAGTTTAAACAAAACGTACAGAAGGTGACAGGAATGATTCGTCAGGCAATCGATTTCGCCAACAAGGTTCATAAGAATCAAAAAAGAAAAGGAACAGAAATCCCCTATATTCTTCACCCGCTGGAAGCAGGTATTATCGTTGCCCAAACACTCTTTGATGAGGAGTTGGTAAGCGCTGCCATTCTTCACGATACTATGGAAGATGCAGGTGTCTCTTACGAAACACTCGAAACAGTCTTCAGCC
>JAAYRO010000071.1 GCA_012518735.1 Bacillota bacterium | reverse complement strand
TCTAGAGCTGGACTTAATTGTCGGATTCCGTCCCAGCGCACACTAAAGCGGGCACTGCGGTCATCGGTGACGTGTAACCAAAGTAGTCCCGCTGCCCTAAGGGTGATTATGTGATGGTGAACTGTACTCTTAGCTAGCCCTGTAAGGTCCACCAACTCAGTGAAGCTCTTCACTTCACTTGCTGTGTATCTTAGAATCTCCATTCGGCTTTCATCAGCTACTGCCTTCAATGTTCGATGTAGGTCGAACTGGTTCTTATACGGATAGAATATTACACCATGGTCCGCACCAAATTCATACAGGGACCAAGGAGAAAGATGCAGATGGGGAATTAAGGTAATTTCGGTTACACCATCTGCTTCCCAGATAATACTCTGAGTCAACTCTCGAATAAGATCTTGTGGGCGGTTTTCATATTGGGCAGCCTGGGATTGCCCCTGCTCTACGCTATCTTCCAGCACTTGAATCTTCTCTGTATCCATTTGAGAAAAATAAGTTTGATACCAAGCTGAAAGCCCTTTGTGGACAGTCTGACAGTCTTTAAGCAGTGTCTTGGCAGTCTTGGAGGGGGCCTTTGGATTAAAGGAATAGACCATCTCAAATAGTTCTTCATCAGATAACGTGGGAAGCCAGTCGAGGAACTCTTTCGCACTCCATACGGGGCTGTTTAACAGCAGGGCGTACCATAGAGCTCCATCTAACCTTCGAATATTGTTCAGGATGGGTAATATATTAGAAGGGAGTTTAGCGATGTTTTTTGCAAACCATTGAGGATGTAAGTCGAGAGTGCTCTGCTGTTTGCTGAACGTAATGGCCCAGGCGCTTATAATTAACTCGTAAAACTCCTGAAACTCCACACCGAATTGTAGGATCATTTTCTACTCTCCTGTCTATAGCGCTTGTGATATACTAAAGAGTGCATTCGCTATCTTTCGAAATTTCTCCTTCATAAAGCCTAGAGGATGAAGGAGGATTAAGTTTGAGAATGACGAAGCTTAACAACTCTCTTAATAAACCTGACTTTTAGTAGGAGGCAGTTTTTTGCATGAAGATTAGAAATGTGGCGATCATTGCTCACGTTGATCATGGTAAGACCACCCTGGTGGATGCTATTCTAAAACAGAGTGGGATTTTTCGAGAACATCAGCAGGTGGCAGAACGTGTACTAGATTCCAACGTTTTAGAAAAAGAACGGGGGATAACAATTCTCGCCAAGAACGTGGCGGTGAATTATAACGGATACAAGATTAACATCGTAGACACTCCTGGCCATGCTGATTTTGGCGGTGAAGTGGAACGAATTCTCAGCATGGTTGATGGAGCACTTCTTGTAGTGGATGCGGTGGAAGGTCCCATGCCTCAAACCCGTTTTGTATTACAAAAGGCGCTTCAGCAGGGATTAGCACCTATTGTGGTGGTGAATAAAATCGACCGACCCGCGGCTAATCCTAACCATGCGATTGATCAGGTCTTTGATCTTTTTGTCGCTCTAGGAGCTTCAGAAGAACAGCTGGATTTCCCGATTTTTTATGCCTCAGCTCTCGCAGGTACAGCCAGTTCAGACTTAGAGAAGCTAAATGGCGGAGAAAAAGGAAGTATCGTTCCATTGATTGAGGGAATCATTCAGTATGTTCCAGCTCCAGAGATTTATGACCATGGGCATCTGCAGATGATGGTAAGTAATCTGGAGTACAATGATTATGTGGGACGAATAGGCCTCGGTCGTATTCAAAGCGGGCAGATTAGGAGTGGCCAAGAAGTACTCCTATCCCACAGCGAACGGGACACTGTTCGGAGGGGAAAGATCGGTCAACTGTATTCTTTTTCTGGTTTAGATATGGTTCCTACAGATACGGTATCAGCTGGTGATATTGCAGCTTTTAGTGGGATTGAGAACATTGAGATCGGTGAGACTGTGAACGAAGTGGAACATCCCTTACCTTTACCGGCTATTCAAGTTGATGAACCGACGTTAACCATGATTTTCCGAGTGAATGATGGACCTTTTGCAGGACAAGATAGTGAGTATCTCACTTCTCGTCATTTGAAAGACCGTCTGTATCGAGAAGCTCGAGTAAACGTAGCACTGCGGGTAGAAGACACAGCATCCCCTGATCAGTTTCGGGTTTCGGGTAGAGGAGAACTCCACCTTAGTGTGCTTATTGAAACGATGCGGCGTGAAGGATATAGTTTCTGCGTGACCAAGCCCGAGCCTATTCTTCACAAGGCCGCTGATGGCGGGGTTGAAGAGCCTTATGAGCACTTGATTATTGATGTGCCGCAGGAGTATCTAGGGTCTGTTATGGAATTAGTAGGTACTCGCCGCGGTGAAATGACTCTCATGAATCCACTGGAAGAAGGACAAGTTCGAGTAGAATTTTCGATTCCAGCTCGGGGCTTAATTGGCTTTGCCCCTGTTTTTCTCACAGAGACTAAAGGATATGGAATAATGAATCATGCTTTTTCCCATTACGGGAAATGGGCTGGTCCAATTACAGAGCGGCAGACAGGGAGTTTGGTCGCTTGGGAAACGGGTACGGCTACGGCTTATGCTCTAGAAAATGCAGAACAGCGGGGCATTCTCTTTATTGATCCAGGTACAGAAGTATACACTGGGATGATTGTGGGAGAGCATAATCGAGCTGGCGATTTGGATGTAAATGTAGCACGGAAGAAACACGTTAGTAACATCCGAGCGGCTGGTTCTGACGATGCGGTTAAGCTGACTCCACCTCGCCGGTTAAGCTTGGAGCAGTATATTGCTTACCTAGCAGGAGATGAGTGTTTAGAGGTAACGCCCACTGCTTTAAGACTGCGAAAAATTGTTCTAGACCGACATGAGCGGGAAAAAATGAAAAAAGAGGTGCACCCAAAATGAGGGTGCACTCCTTATTTTCGACGCTTACTAAATGATCGGTTTCGACGTTTATTCCGCCTCGATTTGGGCTTACTCTTAGTATATAGGGGCTTTTCTTCAGTCAAATGAACAGGTTCTGTGTTCGGTTCCCTAGTCAACAGTTTTAGAGCTGCGGCTAAAAGAGTTACAGAGTTATGATCCTGTTCTAACAGATTCTCTGCCATTCCCTTGTACTTGGCGATGGTCGGGTCTTCAGCGGCTGTGAGGAGCCGTTCTATGGCTGCTTGTTGTTGACCTTCTAATGCTTGTGCCAAAGTGGGCATAGGGTGGCGGATGATCTTTCGTTGAGTAAGGTTCTCGATAATTCTTAAATGTTCCATTTCTCGTGGAGCAATGAAGGTCACCGCAACTCCTTC
>JAAYRO010000070.1 GCA_012518735.1 Bacillota bacterium | reverse complement strand
GTTATGCCTATTATGATCGGTATTTTCAGCTTAAGTTTCCCGTCTGGGTTGGTATTGTATTGGATTACAAGTAATCTATTTTCCATTGCGCAGCAGGCTTGGATTAATAAGCTGTATCCTTCTGAAGAACAAGGGGGCCAAGCGAAATGAATTCAGTTGAAGTGGTAGGTCGGACTGTTGAGGAAGCTGTTGAAGAAGCGTTAGTCCAGCTTGAAGCAGAACGAGATCAGGTAGAGATTACGGTGCTTGAAGAAGGTGCAAAGGGATTATTTGGGATTCTTGGGTCGAAACAAGCCAAAGTTCTGGTGAAGAAACGGCCCAATCATGAGCTCAAGTTAGAGTCTGCCAAAGCGTTTGTTGAAAAATTACTGGACAAAATGGAAATCAACGCATCTGTTGAGGGACGCAGTGATGAAGAGGCTGTCAATCTTGAGATTACTGGTGAAGATTTGGGAATCTTGATTGGAAGAAGGGGTCAAACCCTCGATGCCTTTCAGTATCTTGTAGGTCTAGCTGTTAATCGAGAGGGTGGTGAATGGATCCGCATTATTATTGATGTGGAAGGGTATCGTCAGCGGCGAGAAGAAACGCTGCGAGCTTTGGCTCGGAGATTAGCAAGCAAAGCGGAAACTACCGGTCGAAGAGTAGCCTTAGATCCTATGAATGCACTAGAGCGGCGGATCATTCATCAAGAATTGCAGACGTATGAAGGTGTAGACACTCACAGTGAAGGTAGAGAGCCTTATCGAAGGGTCATTATCGTTCCTGAAAGATAGTAGGAAGATGTTTTTTGGGCGTACCAGTGGTACGCCTTTTTTCATTTGTGGTAAAATATAGCGAGGGGTGATCAATATGACCGAATATACGATTGCCGCTGTTGCAACGGCTATAGGTGAAGCAGGAATTGGAATCGTTCGTCTAAGCGGTGCAGATGCCATAGATATAGGCGACCGTATGTTTGAACCTAAACGTGGTGGTCGCTTACGGGATTTACCTACGTACCGATTGAAATATGGTCGAGTTGTAGATCCATCAAATGGGCGGATGATTGATGAAGCGATTGTCTTGGTGATGCGAGGACCTCACTCCTATACAGGTGAGGATGTGGTAGAATTTCAATGCCACGGTGGAGTTGTGGCAGTAAAGAAGGTTCTGGAAACTGCTTTACAGTTAGGAGCGAAAATGGCCCAACCTGGGGAATTTACAAAACGGGCGTTCTTGAATGGACGTTTGGATTTGACACAGGCAGAGGCGGTTATGGATATTGTACAATCTAAGACTGACGTAGGCCTAAATGTTGCAGTTGATCAACTGGAGGGGAGCTTAAGTCGACGAATCGGTGAAATTCGTGAACGTCTGTACCATATTGTTGTACAAGTTGAAGCTGCTGTTGAGTTTCCAGAAGACGATGTGCCTGATGTTGATCTAGATTGGATGGAATCTACAATTCAAGCAGGAATAGACGAGTTGGATCACTTGATTGCCTCTGCAGACGATGGTAAAATCCTACGAGAAGGTCTCAAGACTGTCATTACGGGAAAACCTAATGTGGGAAAGTCAAGTTTACTGAATCGACTTTTAGATGAGAATCGAGCTTTGGTTACAGATATTCCAGGAACAACTCGTGACACTATAGAGGAAGTAATCAATTTACGAGGGATTCCCCTTCGCTTAATTGATACAGCCGGTATTCGAGAAAGTGGAGATGTAGTGGAACGTTTGGGTGTTGAAAGGGCTGTAAAACTTTGGGATGAGGCTGACCTTATTCTACATGTTCTAGATCGCAGTGTCCCTTTAGAAGAGGAAGACTATAAGATACTAGAACACACAAAAACCAAGCGGCGGATACTCCTGATTAACAAAGCAGATCTTCCTGCAGTTTGGGATATTTCTGAGTTAGGAAACTTAGACGATGTGCAGGTTCTGGAAATATCTCTGGTTGAGGGAGATCTTACTACTCTTATCGATTGTATTGTGGAATATGCCGGTAGTGGTGCTCTTGAAAGAAGTAAGAGTCAATCCGGAATTGTGACAAGAGCGCGGCACAAACAATCCTTAATCGAGGCACATTCTGCTCTTAATCAGGCCTTGACTACGCTGCAAATGGGATATCCCCTGGATTTGATTTCCATTGATCTGCAGAATGCCCTAGAACATCTGGGGGAAATAACAGGAGAAACAGTGAGGGAAAACGTGATTGACCGGATTTTCTCTCAATTCTGTATTGGAAAGTAGGAAGTGACGGATATGTCTGACATGAAGTATGATGTCATAGTAGTAGGTGCAGGACATGCTGGCGTGGAAGCAGCATTAGCTTGCGCGCGCTTAGGTCATACAGTTCTAGTTCTCACCTTAAATTTAGATAATGTGGCTTTGCTCCCCTGCAACCCATCTATCGGTGGCTCAGGTAAGGCTACTTTAGTGCGAGAGGTTGATGCCTTAGGTGGTGAGATGGGACGAAACTGTGATGCAACATTAATGCAGATGCGGATGTTGAATACTAGGAGAGGTCCAGCTGTTCAGTCCTTGAGGGTTCAACTAGACCGGAAACTATATCAAAGAAGGATGAAGTATGTATTAGAGACTACTCCGAGGCTTTATCTAAAGGAAGGACTCGTAACAGAACTAATTTGTACCAATGGCGAAGTAAAGGGCGTTGTTTTACGAGACGGATCAAAGATTCACGCTAAGGCCGTTATTTTGGCTACAGGAACATATCTGCGATCTGAGATCCATATTGGGGAATTGCGCTATCAGTCGGGGCCCCAGGGTCAGCATACTGCCGTCGAGCTGCCAAAGAGTCTTGCTAGATGGTTACCTATTGTGCGGTTCAAGACAGGTACACCTCCTAGAATAAATATGCGATCACTGAACTATGATAAACTGGAAAAACTCCCAGGAGATGACAAGATCCAAGGCTTTTCTTTTGAAACGAGTTCGATAGAAATCGAACAAGCCCCCTGTTGGGTAACATACACCACAGAGGAAACCCACAAATTAATTCGTGATAACTTGAAGCGAACTTCTATGTACAGCGGTGCCATTACTGGTCCTGGACCCCGTTATTGTCCATCCATCGAAAGCAAGATTGTAGAGTTTCCTGATCGGAAGAGCCATCAAGTGTTTATTGAACCAGAGGGTTGGGAGACAAATGAAGGTTACTTAAGCGGTTCTTCTACCTCCCTGCCAATTGAGCTTCAGGAGAAGATGCTCAAGACCATTCCCGGTCTGGAAAATGTAGAGATTATGCGTCCTGCTTATGCCATTGAATATGACTGTATCGATCCTTTAGCTCTATACAGTTCCCTAATGACTAAGGAGATTTCTGGTTTGTTCTGTGCAGGTCAAATAAACGGAACATCTGGTTATGAAGAGGCAGCAGCACAAGGTATTATTGCTGGAATCAATGCTGTAAAGTATATTCAAGGGGAAGAACCTGTAATTATCCCCCGCTCTCAAGGCTATATTGGGGTTCTAATTGACGACTTGGTGACGAAAGGGACAACAGAACCATACCGAATCATGACATCCCGTTCCGAACACCGACTGTCTTTGCGTATGGATAATGCAGATGTTCGTTTTACCCCCCTAGGTTATTCCCTTGGACTAATAAGTGAAGAGCGATTTCAGGCATTTGAGAAGAAACAGAAGCTGATTAATGATGAGGTAGAACGTTTAGAGAATACGGTATTAGGCGGCGGACCTAAGGTCAATCAGAAGCTGGCGGAAATGGGGACAGCACCGCTAAAACATGGTGTAAAGCTTGCTGATTTGCTGCGAAGGCCGGAGCTGAAGTATGCTGATCTACGTCATTTTACTGAACTTCCGTCCCTTCCAAGGGAAGTACAAGAACAGGTTGAAATCCTCATAAAGTATAAAGGTTATTTAGGGCGCCAGCAGGCGGCAATTGAACGATTCGAGAGAATGGAAAGCAAAAGACTATCCCCTAACCTCCCATACAGTAAGATAAAAGGGCTTTCGAGAGAGGCAGCTGATCGACTTTCTGCCGTAAAGCCAACCTCTGTAGGTCAAGCATCGCGAGTATCAGGAGTTACACCTGCGGATATTAACGTTCTCCTTGTTTACTTGGAGCAAATGCGAAGGAGTGGAAAGAATAGTGATTGACTTCGAAAAGGATCGATTTGAAGAAATTCTCCAAGCAGGTCTCAAGGAACTGTCCTTGTCTGTTACAGACGAGGAAATGGAAAAAATGAGTCGCTTTGGAGAATCGATTATAGTGACAAATCGTTCATTTAACTTGACACGGATTCTTTCCATGGATGAGATGGCAATTAAACATTTTGTGGACAGCTTGAGCTGTCTTCTAATCGAGTTTCCTAAAGAACTAAAGGTTATAGATGTGGGGACAGGTGCAGGATTTCCTGGAATTCCCTTGGCTATCTGCTGCCCGAATTGGTCCATAGTTCTTCTAGATTCTTTACGAAAAAGGCTGGATTTTCTAGATCAGATCCGAGAAGAACTCCAACTGGCAAATACTTCCACAATTCATGTTCGAGCTGAAGATGCTGGTAAAGATGATGCTCATCGAGAGCAATATGATCTAGTCGTTAGTCGAGCTGTGGCCAGTTTGCCCATATTGCTTGAATTTTGCGGTCCATTAACAAAGGTTGGGGCCCGCTTTTTGGCCATGAAGGGGCAGGACTGGAAAGACGAAGTGGAAATAAGTGGAAGAGCATGTAAGGTTTTAGGACTTGAGATTGAGGAAATTGTCCCATTTTCTTTACCGTTTGAGATGGGTGAACGGAGAATCATTGTATTCCGAAAAATAGAACCTACTCCTAGGCGGTATCCTAGGAGAGCGGGTATCCCAAGTAAACAGCCCCTTTAGGGTGAGAGCTCCTTCTTAGTTTAAGAGAAGGGGCTTTTTTAGTCTGATTCTTTATGTAGTAGAAGGAACCGGGAGCGCGATACAGAATATGGTATGTGATGAGGACGGGGTGGTGAAATGATGAAGCTGACTGATGTGCTCCGGAGTAAGGCTCGTGCCAATACTGAGGGCAAAAGTGAGATGAAATCAGAGGTGTGGCAGGAACAGGTGCAAAATCTGCCGGTGGAACTTATCAAACCGAGCAAGTATCAGCCGCGGTCTGATTTTGATGAGAAGGCTCTCAATGAGTTGGCCCAATCCATTTCGGAACATGGAGTACTGCATCCAGTAATTGTGAGAAAGGCCAACATAGGTTATGAGCTGATAGTTGGTGAGAGGCGTCTGCGGGCCTGCAAGCTGCTTGGCTGGGACTCCATTCCAGCCATCGTGCGTGATATGACCGATAAAGCGGCGGCAGAGTTAGCGTTGATTGAGAACTTGCAGCGCAAGGATCTGCAGTTATTTGAGGAAGCTGAAGGCTATCAGAGGTTGTTGGATGAGTTTGAGCTGACTCAAGAAGAATTGGCCAAACGTCTTGGTAAGAGTCAATCAAGTATTGCGAACAAAATAAGACTCTTGAAGCTGCCAGACAGTGTTAGAGAAATTATTTCCCGGGAAATGTTAAGTGAGCGTCATTCTCGATGTATGCTTCGTCTCAAAAGTGAGGCGGATCAACTTGAGATCTTAGAGAAGGTTATTAAGAACGATTTGAATGTAAGGGAAACAGAGGAATTGGTGAGAAGGTTTCTGGAGAAGGGTTCTGAATCTGGTGAGCAAGATCGCAGTGGCCAGCAGCGGAAACTGATCGTCAAAGATGTACGTCTGTTTACGAATAGTGTACGGCAGTTAGCTGATTCTCTCAAGATGAGTGGACTAGAGGTAGATTTCCAAGAGCGTGAACACCAAGATTGTTATGAATTGCTGGTGGTTGTGAAGAAACCGCAGAGGGGTGAATAAAAATGGCCAGAGTGATTGCAATAGTGAACCAAAAGGGTGGGGTAGGGAAGAGTACAACCGCGGTAAATCTCGGAGCATATCTGGCCCTAGCAGGAAAACAAGTGCTGCTGGTGGATATTGATCCACAGGGGAATGCGTCGAGTGGTGTGGGTATTGACAAAGGACGGGTCCGCAGTGGGATGTATTCTGTACTGATTGAAGGAGAACGAATTGAACGGATTATTGAAGGGACAGGAATAAAGGGGTTCTTTATAGCCCCAGCCACAATTGAATTGGCAGGTGCAGAAATTGAGCTTGTATCCACCATATCCCGTGAGTTTCGTCTGAAGAGAGCATTTGAGCCAATCCTAAATCGCTATGATTTCATTCTTATTGATGCTCCCCCATCTCTCGGATTGCTGACAATCAATGGTTTGACAGCTGCTAATTCTGTTCTTGTGCCCATTCAATGTGAGTATTATGCTCTGGAAGGGTTAAGTCAATTGGTCAGCACCATCGCTATGGTTCAGGAACATCTTAATCCCGAATTAGAGTGGGAAGGTGTGGTAATGACCATGTTCGATGCTCGGACAAATCTATCCCATCAAGTGATTCAGGATGTAAAGACGTATTTCCAAGAGACTGTTCGGGTGTACAATTCCATTATTCCACGGAATGTACGCCTTGGTGAGGCTCCCAGTTTCGGACAGCCTATTGCCTTATATGATGGGAAGTCCAAGGGTGCATTGGCCTATGAGAGTCTTGCTCAGGAGGTCTTAAATTCATGAGTACACAACGATTAGGGAAAGGTTTAAGAGCCCTCATTCCACAAGCTGAAGAGCTTGCCGCTCGAGGAGAGGTACAGCAGATTCCCATAGATCTTGTTGAACCTAATCCATTTCAGCCGCGCCGCCATTTTGATGAAGAAAAACTTGAGCAGCTTGCTGAGTCAATCAAGGAATATGGTTTACTGGAACCAATAATCGTTCGTTCTAAAGGGCAAAAGTATGAATTAGTTGCAGGGGAAAGGCGCTGGAGGGCGGCAAAGCTTGCTGGACTGACACATATTGCTTCCTTTATTCGTGCATTTGACGACCAGGAGATGATGCAGGTTGCTTTGATTGAGAACCTGCAGAGGGAGAATTTAAATCCTATTGAAGAGGCATTAGGATATAGACGGTTGATGGACGAGTTTGGATTGACCCAGGAAGAGGTCGCGGAGTCGGTCGGTAAGAAGCGCTCCTCTGTTGCCAACTCTATTCGTTTGCTTAATTTAGACAGTCAAGTGCGGAAGCTAGTGGAAGATGGCTCCCTTTCTATGGGACACGCTAAGGTGTTGTTAGGAGTGGAAAACACTGGCTTAAGACAGCGGTTAGCTGAGCGGGTTGTGCGGGAAGATCTGTCGGTGCGGCAGCTGGAGCAATTGGTTCGGGCTCCGTCTCGTGTTCCACGTAGAACACCGAAGCGTCAAAATCCCGAGTTGGTTGCTTTAGAGGAAGAGCTGCAGAGAGTTTTTGGTACAAAGGTGAGTATCGGTTATAAAAAGGGTAAGGGTAAGATCGAAATTGAATACTACTCTGACGAAGAGTTTGAACGGATCTTAGATTTGATTCGTTCTTAGCAATGTTCCACGTGGAACATTGAAATACTTTGGTACGAAGACAGGAGTGTTCCACGTGGAACACTCCTGTTTCATGTAGAACTTGGAGAAGAGAGGGCTGTTTCTCCATATTGACTTCCTAAACCCATGGTGATAGAAGAAGCTATAACATCGGCCATCTGGACGACCAGAGATAATCGAGTGTTCTGCAAGACAACATGTTCCATAAAGCCGCTTACATTTACAACGCCAATAATATGGTAATCCCCAACAAGGGGAAGCTTTTTGTTCACTCCAGTTCCAGGTTTGAGGGGACCTCTTTTTAACGATATGAATCCAATGTTTTGCGGACGACCTAAACAAGCATCGATTGCAATTGTTGAGACACTCTTGTCCATCTTAACAATCCTTTGAATGCAGTGATCTAAATTCAAAGCATGTACTGGTTCATCTAGAGTACCATAGATGATGATGTTGGAGTCTAACAAGCGAGCTCGTTGATGTTTCTTTAGAGCTGTCCCTATAAATGGACCGAGGGAATCACCAGTAGAGCGGTCGGTACCAACACAAACAACAGCAATTTCCCGCTTTAAAGGAAGATTGGAAAGAGCTATAGCTAAGTAATCGACAGCTAAGGGATCACTCCAATGAGTTCGGCTTACAATTAAAGAGTCAGACACGGGCTGCACCTCCGCTGTGTGCTGTGGATCATCATTAACTTATGCCGAGACGAGCCATATTATGCATGACCCTGTAAAATGTGGAATAGCTATCTCATGGGAAGGTGATGAGATGGATGTGCTGAAGGTGACAGGGCTGTACATAGCGGGTGTCATTGGCGCAGGTTTCGCTTCCGGGCAGGAGCTCGTGCAGTTTTTTGCCAAGTATGGCTGGATTGGATTGGCAGGTATCGGCTTGAGCATCCTTGGACTCACTCTAGGATGCGGTTATGTCCTGGAGTACTGCAGTAGGCAGAAAATCGGATCGTATGGAGATCTGATAGGATCGATGGCGGTAAAAGCTGGATGGCTGCTAGACATGGTTTATTCAGTCTTCCTGCTAGTTGGGGTAGGAGTAATGTTGGCAGGATTGGGGGAACTTTTTGCCTCAACAGGTTGGGAGTTGGCTGCCAGGTACGCCACTGCTCTTCTCGCAGCCATCCTGCTTGTTAGCGGCGTTGACGTTATACTTGAGATGAGCAGCGTTCTCGTTCCAATCCTTTTAGGTACTTTACTCTGCATTTGTTTACGACACTTAGGAGTCTACGGAGGAAAGATTCCTTTGACCGGTTCCATACAGGG
>JAAYRO010000069.1 GCA_012518735.1 Bacillota bacterium | reverse complement strand
TCCCTGCCGCATTTGAACAGGATGGTATTGCTGATTTAGGAGATCATTATGTCTTAGTTGTTCCTGCCCATGTTGTTCCTAACCCTGTAAGTACAGTAGGGATGGGAGATACTATCTCATCGTCTGCATATGCATATGAATGGAGCCCCGTTTCCGATCGTTCGAGATAAAAGCCCCTATTTAAACAGGAATTATCTCTTGATTAGCGAAAGTATGTAGTTAGGCAGTGATTGTGAGTACAGGATTGGGGGAAACACCATGCGTGTGTTAGTAATGCATTCGAGTGATAAGAAAGTCCAGCAGTCCGCTGCTGCTCTACAAGAAGCGTTAGAGCAAGAAGGGTGCCGGGTTGACTCTCTGTCATCGGCAGAAACAGGTAGTGCACCAGTCAGTACTGCTCCTTATGCCTTAGTTTGTGTGGTCAGCGGTTTTAAGGGCTGGTGGAAACCACAGATTCCAAGTGAAATTGATAATCTATTAAAACGAGCCACCCGCCTAGAAGGAAAGACGGGCGCTGCTTTTGTTCAAGCCAAGATTGGCTCCACTAAAGCATTAAAGGCCCTGATGGGCTATATGGAAAGACAAGGTGTCATTGTGGAGGACTTCGGCACCCTTGACGGTGGGAAGGGAGCAGTTGAAATAGCGCGACGTCTAAAGCGTTTGAGTTAAGTATTGCGGCCGCCTCCGTTCTGTGGGGACGGCCTTTTTTCGTTATAAAACCGCTAAGGAGGGTCTGATATGTATCGGTTTAAACCAGAGCTGCGCATCCCAGGACCGGCTCCAGTTCCACCTCAGGTTTCTATGCGGGTCGCAAGCCCCATGATCAACCATCGAGGCAGGGAATTTAAGGGGATGTTTCCCTGTGTGATGGAACGTCTGAAACCATTGTTCGGTACAGAAAACTCGATTTACATGATTACAGGTTCAGGAACGTCAGGAATGGAAGCTGCTGTGAGCAATCTTGTGTCTCCAGGTACACCAGTATTGTGTTTAGTAGGAGGTTTTTTTGGGCAGCGGTGGGCGGATTTATGCCGCGCGTATGAAGGAGAAGTGCATATTCTGCAGTGTCCTTGGGATGGAGGAATTGAACCGGCCCAAGTAGGAGAGTATTTAGATGATCACCCAGAGATTGAAGTGATTTTCGTCGTTCATAATGAATCGTCAACAGGGGTTCTCAATGATATTAAGGCCATATCGGCTGCACGTGGTAACCATGAAGCTCTATTAGTTGTCGATACTGTCAGTTCTCTTGGGGGCGCCCGGGTTGAAATGGACAAATGGAACCTAGATGTGGTCATAAGTGCTTCTCAAAAGTGTCTGATGGCTCCACCAGGAGTGGCATTTCTGAGTGCTTCGCCACGAGCGCGGGAGAAAATGGCCCAGTGCCAATCGAGTCGTTACTATTTCGATATTGCTCGGTATGAGAAGTTTATGGAAAAAGGAGAAACGCCCTTTACGCCCAATATTTCTAATGTATTCGCCCTAAATGAAGCTCTCACCATTTTGGAAGAAGAAGGAATAGAAAACACCTTCGCTCGTCACCTCTTAATGAAGGAAATGGTGCGGGAAGGAGTAAAAGCCTTAGGTTTAGAGTTATTAGTGGAAGATAGGTTTGCTTCTCCAACTGTTACAGCAGTTAAACTGGAAAACGCAGATGCTTTCCGAGAAAATATTAGGGTGAGATATGGGGTAGAGTTTGCTGGAGGTCAAGGACCGCATGCTGGTAAGGTTTTCCGGATTGGTCATATGGGTTATGCCACTCCACTAGATATGCTGACGACTCTAGCAGTACTTGAAATTGCATTGGAAAAATACGGAGCTGCTGTGACTGCAGCTGAGTTAGTGATGAACCAAAAGAACTAGAAAATGTTTAATGACTAGCAGGAGGAGAACTCGGTGACGTTCACATTTCGGGATGCTATCGATATTATTATCGTTGCATATGTTATTTACCGAGTTATAGATTTAATTCAAGGGACACGTGCCACTACCCTAGTTAAGGGACTTGCTTTTATTTTTGCCAGCAGTGCAGTGGCTCGTGCTCTTGATCTACGCACAATCAGCTGGTTATTGGACCAAACAATTACCATCGTTTTGGTGGCTCTGCCAGTGGTCTTCTATCCAGAACTGCGGCGCGCCCTAGAACAGATCGGTCGGGGACAGCTATTCGCTCGCTTAGGGCTTCCCAGCAAGGACAAGCCCTTATCCAT
>JAAYRO010000008.1 GCA_012518735.1 Bacillota bacterium | reverse complement strand
GTTCTAGATGGGACCTCTTGAATGCCATTCAAGAGGTCCAACTTATGTCCGTGACAGCACGAAACAAGATCCAAACACTTTTCTATAGCAGGAATCCCCTTGAACACAGTGAACTTTTCAGTATGATAAAGACAAATAAAGCCCCTCCGCTTTGCAACGGGATGGGCAGATCTAAAGTCATTTCTAGTGGAAAAGGGGATTAATTAGGAGTGAATGATAAACAGCGGTCTTTTCGTACTTCACTGATATTATTAATGGCGTTTTCTCTATTGATAACAGGTTGCAGTTTGAGAATAGGCTATAAGAGCAGTTCTTCATCGTCAAAGATGAACGCATCCTTTTTCTTTCTATCAGAGACTAAGAAAAAGTCGCTCCCTCTAGAAGATGGAGATACGTTAATCATCGACTACGAAATTCGACTTGAACAAGGGTTGTTACGTGCCAAGGTTGAAGATCCCCTGGGCCATGAGCTTATGACCCTAGAGCCCAACACACAGGGCGTTAGGGAAATTACAATCCAAGAAGATGGTGTCTACAAAATCGTCATTCAAGCGGAGAAAGCTAAGGGAAGTTATAAGATTCAGTGGCGTGTTGAGTAAATACAGTGATGGAGTAAAAAAGAAATGATGAGAGGATGAAGGTTTTGACTCAATTACACCTAGCAAACGCTTGGGGTGTTATTCAAGAAGGTTTGGCTTGTGAAGCTTTTCCTGGTGCCGCGGTTGGGGTTGCAAGTTCTAATGAGGTTCTCTTTTTGAAAGCAGGAGGCTTTTCTCGGATTGAGCCTTCACAGCGCCCCATGCACCAAGATGATGTGTTTGATCTTGCTTCTTTAACAAAGCCGATGGCCACTGCCGCAGCTCTTTTGAGATTGGTTCATTTGGGAAGACTCTCCCTTAATGAGCCTGTCTCCGCATATATTAAAGAATGGCGAAGGCCCGGCTTGAGTCATATCACGATCCGCCATTTATTGACCCATACTTCTGGCTTACCAGCTTGGTTTCCCTTATATACAAAGGCGGCGAATCAAGATGAGGTTCTCACCCAAATAAGTAAACTCGGGCTAGTCTATGAGACAGGCTCTCGAGTGGAATACAGCTGTCTTGGTTTTATTGTTCTCGGTATTCTTGTTGAGAGAGTATCAGGATTAACCCTATCTACAGCCTGTAAAGAGCTGGTCTTTTCTCCTTTAGGTATGAAGGAAACGGCCTATCTTCCTCTCGAGACCCTCAAGGTTGACCCGGAACGGCTGGTTTTTAATGAAGCAGACAATTTAGTGGAAAAATCCATGATCCAGCGAGCCGGTTTCTCCTTCTCTAACTGGCAGGAAGGGTATAGAGTTGGAACTCCCAATGATGGAAATGCGTGCTATGCTATGGAGGGAATCAGTGGTAATGCTGGTCTTTTCAGTACTGCCCGTGACTTACTTATTTTTGGGCAGGCTTGGCTGAATTCTTTATCTGGTCGTAAGAAGGAGTTCTTAAGTCCCTCTCTAGCATGGGCTGCTGTGTCGAATCATACTCCTGGGTTAAACAGCGCCCGTGGGTTGGGTTGGATGTTGTTTAGGGATACTTTAATAACCCAAGAGGAAATGTCTTTACCCCCATCCATGATTCCCTATTTGACTCCGCCACCATATTTGACACCGAGTCCCCGTTCCAGTGGTGAACTCTTATCCAAGAAGGCCTTTGGGCATACCGGTTCTACTGGTACTTCCCTCTGGATTGATCCGGAAAAAGATCTGGTTATGACGCTGCTTACTAATCGTCTCCACACAAAAACCAAGATGGATTTGAATACTATTAGGGCAAGGTTTCATAATGCTGTGATCACGGATTTGGGTCTGTAATCTGTTATTTGCAGCAAGAGCGATCGTTTTTACGATCGCTCTTATTCTGTCTTTCCTTGGTCTTTCAAGGATTTGATGAATCCCAGGTCGAGAACAAGCGTAGTAACTAGCGCCACCGCACGAAAACTTTTACACTTAATTTATGCGCTGTGGACTGAAAATCGTCCCTTTGACCCCAATTACAAATGGGATCCGTCTTTATCACCTGCATCCTCTACACTGACCCTTAATACAGCCAGGACTAATTAAATTAGAATTCCACAAAACCAATGCCCATAGAGCCTGGTCCAGAGTGGCCTCCTACTGTAATGCCCAGGCTGCTGTTGAATACCTGGAGCTCTTGTTTTGTCTTTTCTTTCAAGTATTGATACATATACTCTGCATCTTTTGGTGATTTGGCGTTTTGCAGCACAATAATGGTTCTTTGGATATCGCTGATTCTAGAGACTGCCACATCTATCATGGTTTTTAATGATCTTCTTCTCCCTACAACTGGTCTGATTACTTTAACCTCTCCATCAACAAATTCACACACGGGTTTGATGTTGACCAGCACCCCCAGCAGTGCCGCCGCTGCGCCGATTCTACCCCCAGCCTGCATATACTTTAAACTGTCAACAGTGAAAAGGGTGTTTACCCGGGGAATCATATCCCGAGCCTTTTCCACAATTGCTTTAAAATCTTTGCCCCGGTTGATCATTTCTCCAATCCAAATCTCTAAGGCAGCCTGCCCGCAAGCGCAGGTGTTGGAATTAATAACTTCCACCTGGGCATCATTGTGGTCTTCCTCAAACATTTCTTTTGCAGTGGTTGCTGTTTGAAAACTGGCGGAGAGTTTTGAGGAAATGGTAGTAACAATGAACTTTCTTGCCCCTTTTTCATATAACTCTCCGAAAATAGAGAGCCAGTCATGGATGTTTGGTGCAGCTGTGTTGGGAATGTCATTAGGGTTTTTCTCCATATGTTGAAAGAACCTGTTTGTCTCCTCAACATCAACGTTTTCTTTTATATAATCCGTGTCTTGGAATTTGAAATAAAAAGAAGCTTCGCTGATATTGTACTTTTTAATGAGATCCCTTGGTATGTTTCCGGAAGAATCAACTACCTGACGTATTAGCCCGCTCATAATGCTGCCTCCCTTAATAAAGTCTCTCTTTCGCTGTTTATCTAGATATATCGGTATTTTGCCCTCTTCAGCTCGAACTCAACCTTTAGTTGCAAAATCTTCTCGTCTTGTGTACGCTTCATAGTAGGATACTCCCCAATCTAGTATTGTGCCTTTCAAGGGCTTGATCAGCATAATCCTATTGTACCGCGGGTTGTCCCTTTTTTCAAAGTCCATTGTTACTCACTACAGGAATGCTCCAGTATGTAGCTTAGCAGTCGAACAGAATCATCTTCAAGGATTATTTAACGGAAAATGTAGTTGATTACCGGAACGAAGCCGTGTATAATCTTTAGTGTATGATTTTGTTCGCATAACTAAATTATACCAAGATACGGGTTCCTTCGCGAGCCCGTATTTTTGTTTTACATAAAAAAAGAACCGTACAAAATTGAACTAACTGTAGTTCATTTTGCAACAGCCCCTTGTTCTATCTTTCTTTCGTCTTTGGTTGTAACAAGGATTTGATGAATCCCATCATAAGCAGCTCAGGAACCAGCTCTAGCAAATAGTCTGCCTTTTGAGCTATAAATATCGTCAAAAGTCACTCCCACTGGAACCTTTAAGGAATGAACTGCCATGATTCACCCTCACAAAAAAAGTCCCACCCTGGTCCGCATTCTCAAGATGAGTAGAGACGTGGTGGGTTCAGCTGAATACATCGTACCCTCTTTAGAGAAACAAGTCAAGGGTGTGAGTACTCCCCACCCATCTGATACTGAGTTACTTGCAGAGAAAAACATATGGACGTACAGCCGTTAATACATTGGCTACTTCAGATTGGTAGCCTATTCTTAACAGTATACTCCTGGCGGTTAATTAAAAGGCTTAAAAAGTACTAAAAGTATCCTGGTGTTGAACGGTACAACGAGATTGGAAGGGCTGATGAAAGCTTATCGATTCACTGGCCAGTGCGAAAGCTTTTATCCTAATCGCCTAGTTTGATTTGGCGTTAGGGTTTATCTTTCGTTTTCTTAGTGTTGAAAGGTGGATAGTGAATCTACCTTTCGTAAAGGTTGCAGTCGGTTTGCTAATTCAACATCTGTACGCAAAAAAGACGAAACAAGAGATGTCCTGTTAGTTTGCTATGCCTTTTATCTGAACGCAGAAAGTGGGATGGCTAACTAAAACCCAAGTCATTTATAGAAGCTACTGAACAACCCTTTTTGGCAAGCTAAACGTCATTCTTCCAACTCTTTAGGTGGGACTGTTATTCGCAGCAGAGTTTCATCGATCATAACGCATCTAGCTCTTTCCGCAATGATTGTTTGACTGCTCAT
>JAAYRO010000068.1 GCA_012518735.1 Bacillota bacterium | reverse complement strand
TTCCTAGGTTTGTACTCATGCTTGACTAAAGCAGCACCACTTACAACACTAGGTTCACTTTTGTTATAGAGGGTCACCTGCCCCTGCTCAACCTCAATATCAAGAGCGGCCTTAGGAAGATCGGGCAGGCGTAAGTCTAGCTGAATAGTATTTCCCTGCTGTAATGCACCATTTGATTGATACACTACTGCAGACACTGTATTGATCCCAGATTCTAGATCTATCTCAGCGGTGAAAGAAGTACCATCAATATCTGCAGCATATTCCCTGCCGTTCACTACCACTACAACAGAAGCTGCACCTTGAGCGTCTCCAATTGTACCTGTTATTGTTGTGGTTGGAACCCAAATTTCCCGATCCGTTCCATCAATCATCGGTTGGGCCTGCCCTGGTAAATTGAACAGACCGCATAAGACCAATACGACTACTAGGCTCACACAACTGCGCCGAATCATTGAATACCTCCCGATCTTTATCCCTTCATACCTGTTAAAGTAATCCCCTCAATAAAGAAACGCTGACTAAAGAAGAACAGAATCAACAAAGGAATGGTAGCCGTAGTACTGGCCGCCATCATTAAGGTCCACATGTTACTAAACTGATCCTTAAACATAGAAATACCTACCGTAATGGTACGCATATTTTCACTGTTTGTAACAATTAAGGGCCACATAAAACTGTTCCACTGTCCCATAAAGGTCATTAGACCAATGGCAGCTAAGGCAGGTTTCGATAGGGGAATAATCATCCGCCACAAAACTCCAAATCGACTGCACCCATCAATAATGGCCGCATCATCCAAATCCTTGGGGATGGTCATGAAAAACTGACGCAAGAGGAAAATCCCAAACGCGTTAAACACAGCAGGGATAATGAGCGCCCAGTACGTGTCAATCCACCCAAGCCAATGGAGTACCAAGTAAGATGGTACAAGCATAATTGTTCCTGGCAGCATCATAGTTCCTAAAATCCCATAAAAGATAATATCTCTTCCAGGGAATTCTAGCCTCGATAAGGCAAATGCAGCCAAAGAGCAGATAGTAAGCTGAAGAACGACCACACTGATGGACACAAATGCCGTGTTCAAGTAGTAACGACCAAATGGCGCATAATTCCAAGCATCTACATAGTTTTGCCAGATTGGTGTTTCTGGCAGCCACTGCATCTGAGGAGTGAAAACCTCCCAGATCTCTTTTAGGGACGTAGTAACCATCCATAAGAATGGTATTATCATTATTACTAAACCGATCATAAGGATTAAATGAGTTACGAGTTTGCCTACAACCTTACGAACGGCAACTGAATTCTTACGCATCTAAATTCACCTCCAAGTCGTACCTACGCTTGATCGTAATGGACTGACTTGCCTGTAACTTTCATGTTTATAAGCGTCAGTATGAAAATCAAAACAGCCATAATGTAACCAACAGCTGCGGCATAGCCCATTTCGTTATAGCGAAACGCGTAGTCGTACATATACATAAACACAACGTATGTGGAGCGCATTGGGCCTCCACCAGTCATAATGAAGATCTGTTCAAAGACCTGAATAGAACCGATAATACCCATGATGAACATGAAGAATGTGGTAGGCGATACCATCGGCAGAGTAATATACCGAAATTGGGCCCACCAACCGGCTCCATCAATCTTGGCTGCTTCATAAAGCTGAACAGGTACTCCCTGGAGGGCGGCCAAGTAAATGACCACATTATACCCTAAGCCTCTCCAAATGGAGAAAAAGACAATAGACCACATGGCTACTTTTGGATCTGAAAGCCACCCCACCCGTTCAAATCCTAAGCGGGTAAGCCAGTCGTTCACCAGGCCGTAGTTAGTATCAAATAAGAAAGTCCATACTACTGCAACCGCAACTGCAGATGTAATTGTTGGTATAAAATAGCCGGTGCGGTAAAAGTTGATTCCCCGAATCTTAGTATTTAGTAATAAAGCAACAAATAGAGAGGTAATGATACTTAAAGGAACAAAAGCTATGGTATAGCGCCCAGCGTTTTTCAATCCAAGCCAGAATAGATCATCTTGAAAAATACGAATGTAGTTTTCCCAACCTACAAACTTCTTGGGGCCAAACATAGGCCACCGTCTAAAACTAAGAACGAGAGAGAAAATTACAGGGAAAACTAAGAACACAGCAGCGTAAGCAAAGGTAGGCAAAAGACATAAATAACCGATTATGGTCTGTTCTGTTCTTTGAGACCATCTCCGTCGCTGTGGGGTATTTACTGCCACTCCGAACACCTCTTCCACTTTTGGCTCACAATGGTGCTGGGGGATATTCCCCAGCACCCCGCCAACTCATTATTTATTCCGATTTGGCAATCTTTCCATTAGATCCTTATACTCTTCTGGATTATCGAGCCAGTATTGAGCAATGGCAGCATTTGCTTCTGCTGCTGCTTCTTCTAGACCTTCGTCAATGCCAATCTTCTGATTCATAATCAATTCCACAGCATTGGCGTAAATATCAACAACACGGTTGTAAGCTGGTGTGGTCTCAGACTCAAATCCGTACTCTAGACCTTGCACGAAAATTTCTAAACCAGGTGTCTTTTCCACTTCGGTCTTGTATAATGGATCTTCCAGAACCGAACGACGAGTAGGTAAATAACCAGAAGTAATAGCCCACTTAGCCATGTTATCTGGACGAATCCAGAATTTGATGAATTCCCAAGCTTCGTCAGGATTTTTCGCGTCTTTGAAAATAACTACAGGTTCGCCTGCACTTGGCTGGAACCGTTCGCCAGAAGGACCTAGTGGATATAATGCGGCGCCCCAATCAAAACGTAAGCGGTTGAAGCCTGGAATACTCCATGGTCCTTCAAGTGTAAAGGCGACCTTGCCCATTTCGAATGCTTGGGCACCTGGGCTGATTGTACCGCCCTGATACTCATGCATTAGATCGTAGAAGAACTGGACAGCTTTCTTTGCCTCTGGGGAGTCAAATGCAACTGTTGTCAAGTCATCATTAACATATTTACCACCGGCAGCCCATATGAAAGGACGGAAGAACCAGTCAAAGTAGCTGGACATTCCACCAGAGAATACTGGGATAAACATACCCCACTCACCTTTAGCCGGGTTAGAAATCTGGGATGTAACCTTAGCAAAGTCTTCCCATGTATCAATGTTCAGATTGTCTGGATCAATGCCAGCAGCCCTAATCATGTCCTTGTTGTAAACAAAAGTCATGGTCGTTGCGTTAACTGGTAAACCCCACCATTGACCATCATAGTTGTACTCCATGTAACTCTTCATGATCGGGAAGAAGTCATCAATTTCTTCCTGTGTAAGTCCATTGGGACCTTCCATGAAGTCCTGAATCTTATAAATCGCTCCACCTCTTGCAAACTCAGCATGTTCACCGCTGTGCAGCCAAGAAATGTCAGGTGGGTTGCCTGCTGCTACGGCGGCCTGGAGTTTCTGAATCAAAGCGTCACCAACATACTCCGCCTTAACCTTAATGTTTGGATTTTCTTTTTGGAAATCATTGATCAGATTACGTAAAGCCAATAAGGTGTTGCTTGTAAATGCATGATAGAGAGTAATAGTCTTGGTTTGAGCAGCGGCTAAACCTGATATACTACCCATTACGAGTGTAAGCACTAATACAAAAACAGCCGTTTTAGAGAGTTTTCTCATGGATTTCCTCCTTCTGTTAATACCACTGGCATCGCAACATCTCGTTTCATCTCTAATGCAACTACCAACTACCACCCCCATTTGTGGAAACGTTTCTAGCATGTGTTGTTAAAAAACTTTATCACAAGAGGCTGTCTTGTGTAAAGTATAGCTTGAAACCCTATTTTTTCTATGGATGAAATCTCCTTAGGCTAAAAAACCCAGTCTTCATGTGGTAACGTTTCCTTATGTCGCGAAAAAAAGCAATCTTTCTTACTATCTTTACCTATGGTTTCTACACACCCAACATAATTCCTTCTGTGTTTTTAAGAAAATTAACTGGCAGATAATTTGAAAAACAATCTTTTGTAAATTCTTCCTTATTCCATGATCTCCTAAACAATCAAGGCAGGGCAGACCGTAATCAGGTCCGCCCTGTCGTTTATTACGATAATTTAGGCATCATGTCACCGTGAGCTTCTATGAGATCATCACATAGATTGCGGATTTCATCAATAGTAAGCTCTGAGGAAGTATGAGGATCTAGTAAAGCAGCATGATAAACATGCTCTTTTTTACCAGTAACAAATGCTTCGATAGTCAAAAGGTGAACATTGATATTCGTTCGGTTTAACGCGGCCAGTTGTTCAGGTAAGGCCCCTACATAGCACGGCTGAATTCCACTGCTGTCTACTAAACAAGGAACTTCCACGCAGGCTTCTTGAGGTAGATTGGTAATGAGTCCTGTGTTTAGTACATTGCCGCCAATTTTGTAAGGTACGTTAGTTTCCATAGCTTCCATAATATATGAACCATATTCATGAGTTCTTTCATGGGTCAAATCCTCATTATTCACTAAATGATCCCGCATTTTCTTCCAACCGGCGATCTGCGCTACACAGCGCCGAGGATACTCATCTAGTGGGATATTAAATCGTTCAATAAGTTCCGGATTGCGTGATTTTATGAAATAAGGCATGTACTCTGCATTGTGTTCACTCGATTCTGTCACATAGTACCCAAACTGTTTCATTATCTCATACCGCACCATATCATTATGGGGTGTTTCTCGCTCTAAGGCCCTCTTTTTTATCTCAGGATAAAGGTCTTTTCCATTCCGGGTGATCTCCAACAGCCAAGCCATATGATTAATACCTGCAATTCGCCATTGGACATTATCCATAGGCATACCCAGACCTGTCAGCAGTTCCCAAGCACAGGCTTGGACGCTGTGGCATAAGCCAACGGTCTTTACTCCTGTATAACGCTGCATATATCCGGTAAGGATGGACATGGGATTTGTGTAATTTAGAAACCACGCATCGGGACAAACTTCTTCCATGTCTTGCGCAAACTCCTGTAAAACAGGCAGTGTTCGCAATGCTCGGAAAATCCCTCCAATTCCTAATGTATCGCCAATGGTTTGGCGAAGACCGTATTTCTTAGGAACTTCAAAGTCTATGACTGTAGCTGGTTCATAACCACCTACCTGAATGGCGTTTACCACATAATCGGCTCCCCGGAGGGCCTCTTTTCGGTCCGTATAAGCGACGATCCTGCCATAGCCGCCAGAATTCTTGTTAATGTTCCGCAGCATCGCCTCCGATTCACCCAAACGCTCCAGATCAATATCAAACAGGGCAAACTCTGATTCGCGCAGCGATTCTGTAAGCAGACAATCCCCTAAGATGTTCTTTGCAAATACTGTACTTCCAGCTCCCATAAAAGCAATTTTAGGCATGAAAGAACCTCCTCTATGTATTTTGGTACTCTTCCCTTAATAGCCCCATTAGGATTATGTCATGGTATTCGCCGTCTCGAAACAATTCTTGACGGAGACGGCCTTCTTCCTTAAAACCACATTTCTGATACATTCTCAAAGCACGCTGGTTGAATGAAAAGACATTCAATTTTACTTTGTTTATGTTCATCTGTTCAAAAATAAAGCGCAGTAGAACTCTCATAGCATCTGTTCCGTATCCCTGGTTCCAGAATGATTTATCACCGATGAAAATGCCTACTTCAACTGCGCTGTTCTTCCAATCAATACTGTTTACCCCACAACCGCCAATGTACTTTCCATCTGCCAAAGTCTCAATGGCGAAACTATACGTTTGGGAAGAAGCCGACTGCTCTGCCACCCATTTTTCTTCATCTGACAGCGTAAGAGGGTAGGGAATTCCCGGATTGAGCAGCCGTTTCACCTCCGGATCGTTAACATAAGCTAACGCCTGAGGAACATCCTCTTTCCGATACTCTCTTAGTCGAACTTTCTCACCTATATACATGGCTGCCTCCTAATAGCATTATGTTTTTTTATTCGCCAACGAAAGACCCTTTACCTCTTTACTTAATGACAAATAATATTCATAGTCTACAATGTATATGTTACATTTTGGGAGAGATGATTGGATGGCTGCGAAACCTTTGTGAACTGTTTCGATGGAAATATGATAATAGGGGGTAGAACAGAATATTTGTTAACAAATATCCGAGGGCCTCAAAATATACTGACTTACACCGCATTTACACTGAATGTTCTGGACCAGGTGGTCTAAAATTAGCTGAGTTCTTAGCAGAGAAAGAAGCAGAGGAAGATTATGAGGTAATTAAAAAAGACAAAGGTAGATGGGTAACTTATGGATATGTGATAGGACAAGAAGGTCCCTCTATTACTTAAAGGAACCCTTTACAGCGGCTAAAGGCATATTACGACCAGGACCTGTTACAGGGCTCGTCACCCTAAGAATAGGTGCTGCTTGACGCCGTTTATAATCATTTCGATCAATGGTGCGAGTTACCCACTCCACCGTTTCTCTAGCAAACCCTTGAGCTACTAGTTTATCGACAGAAAGCTCATCGTAAAGATATCCTTGAATAATTGCGTCAAGTATTTCATACGGCGGCAGACTTTCGTCATCCCGTTGATTGGGACGAAGCTCTGCAGAAGGAGGCTTCTCAATGGTCTCCCACGGAATAACTTCTTTTTCTCGATTAATGTAGTACGCTATCTTGTACACCATTGTCTTGTACACATCACCGATTACCCCTAGACCACCACTCATATCTCCATAGAGGGTGCAGTATCCGATGGCCAGCTCACTCTTGTTGCTGTTAGTAAGAACCATTCCACCGAACTTGTTGGAGAGGGCCATTAAGATACTGCCCCTTACGCGAGCCTGAATGTTTTCTTCCGCCACATTTGGTTTTGTTTCTGCAAACTGCTCTTTTAAAGTACTCAAAAACGAATCATAAATTGAGGAAATGGGGATCACGTCAAACTTGATGCCAAGATTTTCTGCCAATAGTCTTGAATCTTCCACACTCCCAGGTGATGAATAAGGTCCTGGCATAGTAATACCCCAAACATTGTCTGCACCTAGAGCCTTCACAGCAATGGCACAAACTACTGCAGAATCAAGTCCACCAGATAGTCCAATAAGCACTTTCCCTAACCCGCTTTTCCGAATGTAATCCCGTACCCCTACAACGAGAGCTTGGTAGATCTGTGCCGTTTCATCTATTTCACCAATAGGCTCTTCACCCAATTCACTGTCAGTGTCTACAATCTGAACAGCCTCTAAGAATTGAGGACAAACATACACCAGCTGACCTGTTCCATCCAAACACAGGCTGTTTCCCATGAAAATCAGCTCATCGTTACCACCGACCTGATTCACACATACGAAAGGAACACCTGATTGAATCGTGAATTCCCGAAGCTGTTCAAACCAGAGCTGGTCTACCCCAACTGTGAATGGTACAGCAGTAAGATTAACAATAAGGTTTGCTCCCTGCTGAACTAGGGATTTCATTCCTTCTTTGTGATTCAGATCGTTTCCGATGGACAGTCCCACAACTTCACCGCGAAACGAAAAAGTTTTTAGAACTGAACCGGGCGTAAAGTAGCGGGTCTCGCTAAACATCTCATACTCTGTGAGCTGAATTTTATCGTGGCTGAAGATAATGTCCCCTTCATAGACTACAACCGCTGAGTTAAACAGCTGTCCATTTTTATCCAGAGGCACACCACAGATGATTCCTATCTCAGGATACTTCCTAGACAGGGCTTTCAGCTGTGAGATCCCGGTCTGAACAGCACCTCTAAAGTCGGTTCGAAGAAGCAGATCCCGCGGCGGATAACCAGTAAGAAATAATTCTGGTAGGACTATCAAGTCAGCCTGTTCTTTAGCAGCTTCCCTAATTATCTGTTCTATTTTTTCAACATTCGATGCAACATTGCCCACTGTTGGGTTCAGTTGAGCCATACAGACTCTCATTAAATCGCCCCTTACCCCTTATTTTACTTCCGCGAAAACTCCATCACAAACTGCGTCTTTGCCTAAATTACTAAGTTCTCGCCATAGTAAAATACCCGTAAGAATGGTTGAGCCAGCATCAGACACGGGCAGCGCATAAAAGACGCCATTCAAACCAAAAAACCGAGGCAGGATAAGCAGAGCAGGAATGAGGAGCAGCACTTGGCGAGACAAAGACAAAACTGCTGCCTTTTTAGGTTTTCCTACAGCCTGAAAATAGTTGGCACCTACAATCTGAAAACCTACTACCGGAAACATGATCATTACGATCTTCATTGCTTTTAACCCGAAAGCCATAAGCTCAGGATCATTTCGACTAAATAGGGAAATGAACTGAGTTGGGAACAGACGAGTAGAAATGAAACCAAGGGTCACTAATGTAGTAGCACCAAAAATGGCAAGGCGCAGAGCTTCCTTTACCCGCTCATATTTCTTCGCTCCATAATTGAAACCAATGATAGGCTGAACCCCTTGATTAATTCCGAAAATGGGCATGAGGAATATGGTGTTAATGCTGGAGACTACACCCATGGCTGATATAGCCAAGTCCCCTCCATAATGGGCAAGACTTTGATTGAGAATTAAGTTCAACACACTTGCAGCTAACTGCATGGCGAAAGGAGCAAATCCGATAGACATGATCTGAAGAACTACCTGGAATTCTATACGCCGTGCCTTTCCCAAATCTAGACGCAGATGGCTTTTTCCTCTGAGAAAATAAGAGAGAACCCAAGTGCAGGAGACAATCTGGGAAATGACGGTTGCTAGGGCAGCTCCTTTAATTCCCCAACCGAAACCGAATATGAAAACAGGATCCAAAACAGTGTTTGTGATGGCTCCAATAAGCATAGTCGCCATAGCCACTTTAGGACTGCCCTGCGCCCTAATCATATGATTCATTCCAAACCCAACGGACTGGAATACAGAACCCCATAAGATAATACTCAGGTAATCTCGTGAATAAGGTAAGACTGCTTCACTTGCTCCTAAGATCCTGATCAATGGGTCCAAAAACATCAAGCCGAGAAATGACAACAATGCCGCGTTTATTACCAGCATCACAAAAGCATTGGACATGATCTGCTCTGCTTCTTCTTTGCGACCTTCTCCCAAACGAATCGAAATTAGCGAAGTAGCACCCAAACCAATGAGCATGGAAAAGGCCATCTGTACAAGCATGACTGGAAACACTAATGTCAAGCCAGCAATGCCTAAAGCTCCTACCCCATTACCGACAAAAATACGATCAACTACATTATACAACGCTTGTACCAGCATACCTACAATTGCCGGAACTGAAAACCTAAGTAACAGGGTCGAGATTTTTTCCTGACCCAGCTGATCTGCACGAACCATAGTTTCACCTTTCTACACAAAAAATTTCTGATATGGTTAGTATACTAACAGTTCCGCCAAAAGGCAAGGATGAGACAGCCATAAGGCTGTTACCGCAGCTCTTCCTTAATTAGATGTGAACGAGTTATTTCCCGATGGCGGGCCCCCGATTTAATACCCCGTTCTTTTAAGCGCTTGGCTAGTTCAATTGCTATTGCGACGGAACGGTGCTGCCCCCCTGTACAGCCAATCCCAATTGTTAAGCGAGCTTTTCCTTCACGACTGTAAGCCGGCAGCAGCAGCTGTACTAATTCGCAGAACCTGACGAGAAACTCTTGGGTGATGGAAAACTGCATAACATAATCGGCCACTTCTTGTTCAGCACCTGTTAAGGGCCTGAGTTCGTCCACATAAAACGGATTAGGAATAAAGCGCACGTCGAAAACAATATCTGCATCAATCGGTGCTCCGTACTTATAACCAAATGAGAAAATGTCCACTGTTAACGACTCATGTAGAGGCAGATTTTGATAGATCTCATTCAGACGGACACGAAGGTCCATAGGTCGTAAATCTGTTGTGTCTATAATAACGTGAGCCATCTCTCGAGCATCACTCAGTAATCTCCGCTCTTCCGCGATATTCTCGTAAATACTCTCTGGAGTTGTTTTCCCTTTTACTAAAGGATGGAGACGCCTAGTCTCACTAAAACGCTTGATAAGGACCGAGTCGCTGCAATCTAGAAAGATGATCTGGTATGAGTAACCGCTTTTTTCAAGCCATTCGAGAGACTGGCGGAGATCAGAAAAGTACTCCCTCACCCGAATATCGATGGCAATGGCGTATTTCCGCGTCCGGTCTGTCTGCCCATGCAGCTCTACCAATCGAGGAAGTAAAGCAGGGGGTAGATTGTCAATGCAGAAAAAATGCAGGTCTTCTAGAACTTTCATGGCTTGCGTCTTCCCTGCTCCAGATAGTCCCGTTACAATTACAAAATCCACATCTTTCATCAGCTTTCTTGACCTCCAAAATTGAATGACTCCAATACCTTTTCAATGCCGAATAGTATTCCATCTGCATCATTTGTATGCGTTACAAACTGAGCATGACGTTTGAGTTTGGGATGAGCGTTCCCCATGGCTACGCCAATCCCTGCCGCCTTAAGCATATCCAAATCATTCTCACCATCTCCAAAGACCACTACATCCTCTAGTGCCACTTCCAGTTTACAGCATATAACCTGGAGGGCCTTGGCTTTTGTCACTCCTTTAGCAGAAACTTCGAGATAATTAGGATTCGACATAGTAGGAGTAACATCAGGGTTTTCTATTAGTAATTGCCTTTGAAGTTCTTGAATATGCTCAGACAGACCAATAACTAGAATCTTGTGGATACCCCTAAGCTTTGACAAATCCTGTATCACAGGTTCTAGATCAACAATCTTTCCTTCCCGATCTGACCATTTGTTCGGCTCGCTAATGCTCCAATCCCAACCAGAATACACATTTACACTCAAATTGAGGTTCTCAGCTGCCCATATAGTCTTTTGAGCAGCTCTGTCCTCAATGGTCTTTTGAGCCATGATCTGTTTACCCTTGATTATTAAAGCACCATTTAGGCTGATATAGAATGGTTCAAGATCTAGATCATTGAGAAAAGGTTCAATCGCTCCAGGCGGTCGAGCGCTAGCCAGCAGTACTTCATAATCTGCCTCCTTTAAGAGCCTGATCCCTTTTCGAGTTGAATCTAATATCCTATGCGTAGAATCGAGTAATGTACCATCTATATCAAACACAAATAACTTCCTACTACTCATGGTCAAACTCCTGTAAATGGCGTAATAATGCTGCTCTTTTACCATCTTGTACTGCACCAGAAGTAATCATGTTCATCAATGTAAACAACCCTATCTCTCCTCAATCAGATCAAGAAACTCCTGTAATGAATAACGATGATGTCCATCCCGTCCAGTAACGGACTTGGCGCGGATCATTGACTTCAAAACAGACTCTTCACTACCTTCCACAACAGCCTGGAATGAACCTTCTAATGCACCATCATCTATTATATTAATTTTTCGCACAGCCTGTGAAAATTCGTGTGGAATAAGATTTGCAGTGCTAAATGCAAGAACAATATCGCCACTTCCATGACCAATATATGTTCCTGTTCGAGCTAACCCCGCACTTACCCGCCTAGCCATTCGTCCCAACTGTCTATCGCTTACAGGTAGGTTAGTAGCAAGTACCACTATTACGGAACCCTGATCTGGAGGTGAATCCTTCTGCTTGATCTGTGATTGAATTGCGGGTCCAACTCTTTTCCCATTTACTATCAGATCCTCTAATCGACCAAAGTTGGTTAAGGCCAAAATACCTACTACGTATTCCTCGTTATCTATCTTGATTACTCGAGACGCACTGCCGATTCCACCTTTAAGACCATAACAGGACATTCCGGTACCAGCCCCAACTGCCCCTTCTTTCTCAGTCGACCAGGAATCATCGGCTTGTGCAATGGCCTGCCAAACGTGTTCTTTTGAAACATGAAGGCCCCGAATATCGTTCAGATAGCCATCATTACATTCAGCAACAACGGGATTTACTGTGCCGGTAGTGCGGCCAATTTCTGGATTCTGTTTAAGAGCATACTCAACTAAAGCTTCCGAACACCGCCCCACACTTAGTGTGTTTGTTAGAATAATGGGAGTCTCTATCTGACCCAATTCTTCGATCTGAACGATTCCTACAGTTTTGCCAAAGCCATTAATGACATGAGCGGCTGCAGGCACTTTCTCTTTAAATAGATTTCGGGAATGAGGCAATACAGCAGTCGCTCCCGTTTGGACGGCACCGGAAGA
>JAAYRO010000007.1 GCA_012518735.1 Bacillota bacterium | reverse complement strand
GCAAGCGGCGTCAACTATCCCCACAAGGTTGAGACCTTTCTCCTCATAGGCAGTACGGAGAATTTCAAATAAGGTAAGGTTTGGTGAGGCAGTTATCTTTACAGGTTGATTCTCCTTAGTGCGTCCAATATGAATATGTAAATCGCTAAAGACCTTCATTAATTTCCGCCCTTTAGTGACCTCATCCGAACTGAGCTGCTGAGATACCGGCTGCCAAAGCAGCGTGGAAAAACAGCGGATCTTCTTTCGGAGAGCGTCCCATTGTTGTTACATTTGAATGCTCTTTAAGTAATTGGAGGAAGGCCCTGTCTGTATCAACCCATGTGATGTTATGCTCTAAAGAACCTACAGCATTTACTACATCTTCAAAATTCTTCGCATAATTGGGTAGGGGTACATAACAAGGACTGTAGGTGATTTCCTGCAGGACTGTGAGGGTGTGATGGCTTAACCATCGATGGCGTGTTCTCTCTTCTGCTTCACTCATTCGCAGAATTGCAATGGGAATACCTTTAAGGACAGTAACGGCGTTAAGATATTCTCCCTGTTCCAGCCCGGTGGTTCCCCACTTAGTGCCTGTGCCTACCACGCCTGGGCCCATTAATATGACAGCAGCATCCGCTTGGCACACATATTTCGCCGCTAATAGAGCACTGTAAACATTAACAGCTTCCAAATCTCCTCCAAAAGCATGTCCAAACGTTATGGTCTGTTCTATTAGTCTTTCCTTCTTTAGTATATCAACTGTCTTGCTGAATGCAATGGGAAGGGCAGCGCCGTCCGACATAAGATACACAATTCTGCCTTCAGGGAACACGGACTTGAAACCTATGGTAAAAGGAGTGAGCATACTGTGGAGGCTGCCCACTGCTGTGGGAAAATCAGCTGTGGTTCCTGCTTTTTTCAAGATTTCATGATAGGGGCTTATTTCTTCTTCTACACTGAGTACTCTTCCCTGTAGGGGGGTGTAACGCAGTTTCATAATATGGCCCTGTTTTGAAAGACTACGTTCTTGCCCATAAATGGCAAGAACGTAGTGCCAACCTCCTGTTCCTAGTTTGAGATCAACTGCAGTCGTATTTAGAGTAACTTGATCTCCAACAGCACAAGGACCTGTAAGATCAGGATAGTTAACTGCCTGTACTTTGTCATTATGTACATTCACAACTATTTCCTGCCGTGAATGAAAATCTGTCACTTGTTCTACCCAGCCTATTTTGAGAGAGGACTCCAAGAACACCAACCCCTTTTTTGAATCTACTATTGGTATGCCCGTCCTCTTTCTAAAGCTTGCATATTGAGGGGAATCAAATGATGGTGTCTTTCTGGAAGTACATTTTTCAAAGATTCTTCAATACTCCCAATACTCACAAGCTGCGCTGCTTCTATAAATGCACCGAGAATCACCATGTTGCTCACTTTAATATTTCCAAGTTCTTCAGCTATTGCATTGGCTGGAACTCCGATTACCCTAATATCAGAACGCTCAGGCTTTTGATGAATCAGCGTGGTGTTATACAGCAGGAGTCCACCAGGTTTAAGAGTTGGTTCAAATCGGGTGAAGGATGGTAAATTCATGACAACAGCGCAAGTTGGTTCGGTCACTATGGGAGAGCCAATCTCCGATTCGCTAATTACAACTGAGCAGTTACACGTTCCGCCTCGCTGCTCTGGACCGTAAGAAGGGAGCCAAGAGACTGCTTTACCCTCAATCATTCCCCCGTAGGCAATAAGTTGACCTAGAACCAGTACTCCTTGACCTCCAAAACCAGCCACAATGATTTCATTCATTAAGCCTACCCCCTTCATTTTCTGCTTCTTTGAAAACTCCTAGGGGATAATATGGTATCATATTGTCTGCCAGCCAGCCCATAGACTCTGCTGGAGTCATTCCCCAATTGACAGAACAGGTAGACAAGATCTCCACCATGGAAAATCCACGTTTTTGCTGCTGCATTTCAAAGGCTCTTCGAATGGCCTTCTCTGCCTGCAGGATATGTCTCGGATCGTGAGTGGAAACTCTAGCAATATAAGATGGACCATGTAATGTAGAGAGGAGCTCGCACATTCTGATGGGATATCCTGTTTCAGATGAGCTGCGCCCTCTTGGGCTGGTGGCAGTCTTTTGTCCTATTAAAGTGGTCGGTGCCATTTGACCACTGGTCATTCCGTAGATTGCATTATTGACAAAGATTACGGTGATATTTTCCCCTCGGGCAGCTGCATGAATTATCTCGCCCATTCCTATAGAAGCAAGATCTCCATCTCCTTGGTATGTAAAGACGATTCGCTCTGGAAGAACCCGCTTTATGCCCGTTGCTACTGCGGGCGCTCGACCGTGGGCTGCCTGCTGCATATCACAGTTAAAATATTCATAGGCAAATACGGAACAACCTACACTAGCAACTCCAATTGTTTCTTTACGAATCCCAAGTGTATCTAGGGCGTGAGCTACAAGACGATGGATTATTCCATGGGTGCATCCAGGACAATAGTGGAATTGGGTGTCAGTTAGAGCTTCTGGTTTTTGAAATATTGTTCTCACGGGAAGCCCTCCCTTCTAGGATTTTAGACATGACCTGCAGCACATCTTGGGGTGTGGGGACCATGCCACCCATTCGATTGACAAAATGAACAATCCCCCGCCCCTCAACAGCCAAACGTACATCTTCTATCATTTGACCTGCACTCATTT
>JAAYRO010000001.1 GCA_012518735.1 Bacillota bacterium | reverse complement strand
TTTCTGTGAAATAACCTTCAACCTTCAAGCTCTCCGCATTCATGTTACCAACTGTCAAAGTTACATTTTGCTTTTCGTTGGCACCGATGTGTAGAACTTTACCAGCATAGTCTCCATTCAAAAGTTTCTGAGTGTTGAACTCAGTATCCGTAGAAATTCGAGTGATTTCTGTGGCCAACTGATCAATTTCCTTTTGAATCTCAGCTCTGTCTGCGTTGGTGTTGGTATCAGTGGCAGCCTGTGTAGCTAGTTCGCGCATTCTTTGCAGAATTGCGTGGGTTTCATTCAACGCGCCTTCAGCTGTTTGAATAAGACTGATACCGTCTTGTGCGTTTCTGGAAGCTTGTTTGAGACCTCTGATTTGACCACGCATTTTTTCGGAAATAGCAAGACCTGCAGCGTCGTCACCAGCACGGTTGATTCTCATACCGCTGGAAAGTCTCTCCATGCTCTTTGAGCTGTTAGCTTGGTTTACACCCAACTGCCTATGAGCGTTAAGAGCCATAATGTTGTTGTTAATTCTCAATGTTTTTACCTCCTTGTGGTAAATAGATATTCTTGGAACATCCTTGTCCCATGTATTTGTGGACTACAGCCGAGGTGATCAAGCTCGACCATTGTCCGGTATAACAAGCCTTGGCCAACTGGCTCATTATCCCTTCATTACTTATATCGTCTACTTCATGAATACCTTTAGCCATTTTTTGAAAAAAGTTAGTTCGTTGTTTTAATCGTAACCGTGTTCGATGTGAGCTGATTCGTTTTCGCTGTAATAGTGATTTTCCCGGCCTCTTCCGTACTCTTCACCCAAGCCGCAATACAGCCCCCAATGAGACCCACTAATTTCGGTCCAATGAGTGTTCCTGGACCATCTACGTTTATTTCAACCGCCTCATTCGTATAAGGAACCAAATTGCCCACCTGATCCACAAGCTTAAACACAACCCTAGTAGCATCAATACCGTCTGCTTGAATATGTTCATCATCAGCTTTGGCAGTCAATTTCGTGGGAATCGGATTACTTACAAACTTCTTAGACTTAACCTTTCTCCCGTCAACATATCCTACAAACTCCACACTGTGCCATGCAGAACCCCACACACCAGTGGAAGGAATCTCTCGAATAATCACTGGTGGGTAATCTACACCAGGATAAGCCTCTTTTTCAGGATAGAACTTGCCTACCGATTCATTGGCAATAAACACCTCTACTTCATCACAGTTTGTGAAAATCACAAGGGGTAAAACACCACCCTGACTTCGCTCTCCCCTCGTCCAGAGAGTAGCAGGCTCTAAAACTGGCGTCTTTCTTGGATCGAGCTGACTGCGGTACACCGCAGCTGCCATCTTCGGGATCCGAAACATATCCATCACCCCATGATAGCAGATCCGATCCCCTGATCCAAAATCATAATGAGTGTTATAATCAAACGCACACCAGCCAATAGCGCCTGAAATATGCCGATCTAAACCAGCTGCGTTCTGAACCCGCAAATGGCGCATGGCGTGTTCAATAAGGCGTTCTTCTTGATCAAACCGCTTCGTTGGATACATATGGCCATTAAACTCACACACCAAATAAGGCACATACTCATCCAGACCTGTCACAGCCTTTGGATCCCGTAAGACCTTCTCCCCACCGCTGTGAATAAAATCGTTCATGGTGTACACATCTTCTAAGAACTCACTCTTTTCCAGATAGCGCACACCACCTGTTTGGCGGGTTGGATCAAGTTCTCGGGCAATCCGGTTAGTCTCTGTGTAAAAATCGTGATCATCACCAGACTCATTAATCCTTACACCCCACAAAAAGATACTGGGATGGTTCCAATCCCTTTCAATCATCTCCCGCACATTCTCGCAGGCCACAGCCTTCCACTCTTCATCTCCAATATGCTGCCAGCCCGGGATCTCTTCAAAGACTAAAAGACCAATCTCATCACAGCGATCTAAAAAGTGCTTCGATTGGGGATAATGACTAGTCCGTACAACATTCAACCCAAGCTCAAACTTTAGAATATCTGCATCCCGTCTCTGAACCCTGGCAGGCATTGCGTATCCCACATAGGGAAAAGACTGATGACGGTTAAGTCCTCGAAGCATAACCCGCTTGCCATTTAAGAAAAATCCATCTGGTTTTACAACCGCTTCTCGAAATCCAATTCTCGTTTCAAAGCTGTCAAAAACCTCATTATTTCTTTTCAAAGTCAGAGTCACTTCATATAAATTGGGGTTCTCTAAATCCCAAAGCTCAATATCCATTAAGTTTTCTAAGTAGCGATCTACCACTTCTTCCCCAGGCTGGAGTGTAATTTCTTTGGTAGTAAGGGCAGTAACAGACCTGTCCTTCCCTAACTCAACCATAACCGAAATAGTTTCTTCTTTAGGGGTCGTATTCTTTAAAAACACTGAAGTCTCTAACGACTTCTTATTCTCTAAAACATCTTGAGGTTTGGCAAAGACATTGGCAATAAAAACAGGATCTACAATCCTTAAATCTACCTCACGGTAGATCCCGCCAAAACACAAATAGTCGATCATATGTCCAAAGGGAGGAATATCAGGCCGTTCTGTAGAGTCTACCTTTACTACCAGCACATTCTCTTTACCGAACTGAACATACTCTGTTAGATCACAGGAGAAAGGCGTATACCCACCCTTATGACTCCCAACAAAATGACCGTTAATAAAGACCTCACCGTAAGTCATAACACCTTCAAAGTCTACAAAGATCCTCTTACCCTTATACTCGTCAGACAAATCAAAAGTCTTCCGATAGCACGATACAAACTGATACATTTTCTCATCGAAATAGTTGTAAGGAACTTCCTTGTTGGCGTGGGGAAGATGTACTACTGCAAAATCAGAATCATCAAAGGCTGGATCAACAAACTCCTCGTCAAAACGCTCCAAATACCGCCAATTGTGATTGAACGCAATAACTTTTCTCAACTGCTTTCTCCTCTCCCAAGTAATGATTCATACAGCTCTTTATACCTTCTCGCAGACTGCTCCCAGCTGTAATCGGCCTTCATAGCCCCTTTTACTAGACTCTCCCAAGGACCTTCTTCTCCCTGTTCATAAAACTCCACAGCCCGCCTAATAGTATAAAGCATATCATGGGCATTATAATTCGCAAAACTAAACCCATTTCCTGCCCCTGTCTCTTCATTATAAGGTTCAACCGTATCCTTTAAACCTCCTGTTTCCCGCACAATGGGTATGGCTCCATACCGTAAAGCAATTAACTGACCCAAACCACAGGGTTCAAACAAAGAAGGCATTAAAAACACATCAGAAGCAGCGTAGATCTTATGGGCAAGTTCATTGTTAAATCGAATATTAGCACTTACCTTCTCTGGATACTTCCAGGCAAAGTGACGAATCATAGCCTCATATTCCTCTTCCCCTGTGCCTAACACCACAAGCTGAATATTAAGCTGTACTAAATCCTCCATAATATGAGCTAATAAATCCAAACCCTTCTGCCGCACCAATCGAGA
>JAAYRO010000067.1 GCA_012518735.1 Bacillota bacterium | reverse complement strand
TTCTTATTGCAGATGAGCCGACGGCCAATCTCGATATTGAAGGGATTGAGCAGTTAGAAAAGGAGCTGTATGAGTTTGATGGAGCCATATTATTCGTATCTCATGATCGGGATTTACTCGATCATGTCTGTAATACCATATGGGAGTTAGATCGAGGCACAATTACTGTTTATCCCGGTAACTATAGTCTATATCAAGCCCAGAAAAAGATTGGATGGGAAACCCAGGAGAGGGAATATGAAGAGTATGTGAAGGAAAAAGAACGGTTGAGAAAGGCCATTGCTTTAAGTCGAGAAAAATCCCGTTCTGTAAAAAAAGCTCCATCTAGGATGGGAATCTCAGAAGCTCGGCTCCATAAAGGTACGGCCAAGGCCAAGAAGGCTAAACTTGATCAAGGGGTGAAAGCCTTAGAATCTCGCCTAGAGCAGCTGGAAGAAAAAGAAAAACCTTGGGACCCGAAAACAGCTGCCATTGACATGCAGCCGCCGTCTCCCCTTCATAACCCCTTCGTGTTTCAGATTGAGGGCTTGTCAAAGAGTTTTCCAGGTAAGCAGCTGTTTAACGATGTGAGCTTCACTGTAAAGAATGGGTCAAAAGTGGCCCTGATTGGTCCGAATGGTTCGGGAAAGACTACTCTGCTTAATATGTTAGTGAATGGAGCTTCTGGAGTGAAGACTGCTTCTGGGGTTAAACTTGGTTATTTCAGTCAAGAATTAGAAATTCTTGACGAGGAACAGACTATTTTAGAAAACGTTATGGAAACAAGCATCTATCCTGAGTCTTTCGCCCGCTTAATTCTCGCTCGCCTCCTCTTTCGAGGTGATGCTATTTACAAGCCCGTATCCTTACTGAGTGGGGGAGAACGGGTAAAATGTGGGTTTGGAAAGGTGTTTCTCCAGGATGTAAATGTTTTCATCCTCGATGAGCCTACCAACTATCTCGATCTAGACTCTATGGAAGCCCTTGGTCAAGTACTTGAGGAATATCCTGGTACAGTTTTATTTGTATCCCACGATCGGCGTTTTATTGATCAAGTGGCCACTGATTTACTCATTATTGAAAACTATACGATTACCAGTTTCAAGGGAAACTACACAGAATATGAGGGGTGGAAAGAAGGACAGAGCAGCACTAGTTCTAAGCTTATGGTCTTAGAAAACCGCTTAGCTGATGTCTTAGGGAGACTGAGTGTGCCAGGTCCAGATGATAACTTAGAGCTTTTGGATCAAGAGTTTAAAGAGTTAGTGAGGGAGATTGGGGAAATAAAGAACAGCTAGACTCGGTCGAGTCTAGCTGTTTACCTCTTAGTTGTTAAAATAGAATTCCATCCATACCCGCGCACTTACTTCTACATCACCAGGACTAATGGATGTTTCTGCTTCCATAAACGATTCGGCCCGCATCATTACCATATCGGTCATAGGGGCATAGCTTGCGTATTCCTCTTCCATCAGGGCCAAGCCCCCAATAACAACACCAGCACTTTCAGCCATGGCTTCTGCTTTAAGGCGAGCTTGTTCTGTGGCCTTTTGAAGAGCTAAGAGCTGCATTTCCTGCTTGTCTTTAATATCAAAGCGGATGCCCTGCACTTGGTTAACTCCTGCCTTGACTGCTGCATCAATGATTTTTCCCACTTCCTTCAGCTTCGTAGTGGTAACATTGATTCGGTTCTGCACCGTATAAATGGTAATAGTCTGAGGTTCTGGTGTGTTTCGGTCGACTGTCTGCTGATAACTGTAAATGTTATACCCGCTGGTAGTAATGGCTTTATCATCTAGACCTAATTCTTTGAGAGCTGCCATAACCTTTCCCATCCGTTCTGCATTCTCTTGGGATGCTTCTTCCGCCGACTGATTCCTTGTTTCCACACCTAAGGTGATGTAGGCAACATCAGGGGCACCGCTGATTACGGCAGTTCCAGTCACCTTTAAGCGTCCGCTGTTTTCCAGCTCCGCTCCAGAGGCTCCTCCAATCACAGCCAAGACCAATAGGACTGTCACACTCAGCATGAACATCTTCTTCAATTGTTTGTTTAACACAGCAATCATTCCTTTCTGCTTATTCCCTAACTAAGAATGAACTTTCTCCAGTTAACACAAAAGATTCACCATTTCTCTCCACCACACCCTCCACCGAGAGATAGTATAAACCTGGTTGGGTCGGTGCTTGAACCGAGACCGAGATCTGAGCCGCCTCTTCTCCCAGCCATTTGAAATTCTCGAAGTTGTCTAATTCTGTCTTAAGAATTGTCTCCTGATCCCCATCAGGTCCTATTATGAATAAATGGATATGGGGGGAAGGGGCATCTTTTTCCATTATGGTTCTGAGTTTTACAGATATATTTATCACCTCACCCGCGGCTGCCTCCATTAGTGCCAGTGGTTCATCTACTGCCATGAAGCTCCGCATCAAGGGCGGTTCTTGTTCAATTTCAATATTAGTTGGGGGCAGCTTATTCTGTGTAAATAGAACAAGGAGAATCACAGCTGCAGCTAGTGTGCCGGCCCAAAGCGGTTTCCTTTTCCACCACGGGGTTTTACTTGGCAGCTGGGGAGAGATTCTTTCCCATAAGGCATCTGGCGATCCGGTCCACTGGCTGGTTTGGCTGAGAGCATGATGGATTTTTTCATCAAAGGTCACTATCCTCACTCCCTTCTTCTTCAGCAAGGTATTTCATCAGCCTTTGGCGGGCAGTATACAATCGAGATTTCACTGTTGATACTGGAATACCTAAGACTTCGGCCGTTTCTTTTTCCGATAACCCAGTCAAGTATTTTAGGATCAAGGGTACCCTGTGGTTGTCATCTAGGGCATTGATGGCTGTAAACAGGGCATCAAGTTCTTCCTTTTCTAAAGTGTGCTCTTCTGGTGAAAAGGAACGATGGGTGTTAATATCTTTCCATTCTAAAGGAGCCTGGGTATTACCCCATCGATTCATGATCCGCTTTGATCTATTCACTACTATCTTTGTAAACCAGGGCTTAAACGGCTTCCCTTCCTGAAATGTGTGGAGGGAGCGAAAGGCTTGGATAAACCCTTCCTGTACAGCATCTTCTGCAGCAGCCCAGTTTTTGGTTATCAAGTATGCCAGGCGAACGGCTCCATCTACATGCTGGCGGAAAAGTGCTTCCATAGAGTCATGATCACCTTGTTTTGCTTTTTCTATGAGTGTCTGTTCATCCTGGGACATCCTTGACCCCCTCTCATTTTAGTATTCACTATATATATCCTTCGGAGAAGGGAAAAGTTTATGATTACTTTGAAAAAGTTCCTTCTGTTATTTGGAGGGTTGTTCTAGCAGGAAAATACCTGCATTTTCCAGAAATAAAAAAGATAGGGGAAAACTGTGCTTCGATGAACAGATAATGGAGGTTTTTTAAACACTGCAGCAGAGGTGGGGATAATGGAAATTACAGTCAGAATTGGAAACAGGATATTATGAAATAGTGTCGAAAGTCTAAAGTACCAGTTTCGCATTTGTTATGAAAGTGTGGAACTGCAGGAGGTAGATTATGGATACCCCCAGAGAAAACCTCTATTTTGTTACAGTTTTTTGTCTGCGTCTTTTGTGGGATGAGATATACGATGCCTGGACAAAAGTCTCAGGTGATCTAGGTTTAACAGTCACTGAGGAGCAGATCCTATGGGTTGTGTGGCTCTTCAGCTCAAGCACTCTTACGGATATAGCCCGCCGTCTGCGGCGTGACAAGGGTACCATTTCCAAGGGTATTTTTTCCTTAGAGGAAAGTGGTTTAGTTATCCGTAAAGTAGGCGAGGATCGCCGCACATTTGAATTTGAGATTACAAAAGAAGGGCAGATGCTGTGCCAGGCTCTTGCCAGAGCGCATGGGAAGGATTCGGAGTTTTTTAGAGCATTCCAAGGGTTTACCCAAGAGGAACAGGAGTATTTTGCCGATTTAATCCTGAGATTGGCACGAGACATTGAGGGGGATCATTATGCTGCAGAACTTATTAAGCATATAGGGCGGATTGGCGAATCAGATATTGATCCCTCAAAGAAGGGGGATCCGTTGTGAGTGTTTCTTGTAATGATTTTTTTGAGCTTCTTCTGCTCTTGAAGCTGTTGAATGATGAGGTAAACCACTACTTTGGAAAATACAGTCTTCGTTTAGGCTTATCCCTTTCCGAACTGCAGATACTCTGGATTGTAAGTCTGTCAAATGAGACCACGTTTCTAGAAATTGCCCGTCTGACGGGTCAGTCAAAAAATGAGATCCGGGAGGTAGTGACTGCCCTAGAAGCTGATGGTCTTGTCCAGCAAATTCACCATAGTGATTCACCGCGCTGTACTATTGCAGCTACCCATGAAGGAAGAAGCCTCATAGGTGAGCTGCCATCAGTGGTGGATAGGATGTGTGCTCGAATGAAAGATTCTCAAGAGGTCCAGGATCTTCTTCACACATCCCGTCAGGTGGTGGAAGTGTTAAAGGGAGCAGATTACCTAAGATTGATAGGGAATAGGGTAGAACAGATGAAACAAGTCTCTTTTTAATGGTAAATAGTTGCATATGCAACAGTTGGGGAGATCAACTAAAAGAAAGGTGTTTGTCAGTATGCGGCGGAAGAAGCTGTTGATATTTCTAAGCATTATATATCTAACAATTCAATCGTTTGGCGCAGCTGCACAGGATCTAGGCAAACTGGAGCGAGCAGAAACCATTGCTGGACTCGGTTCTTGGGAAATGAAGCTGGCAGAAGACCGGGTAATTCATTCACAAGGGGCACAGCAAATTCTCGGAATTTCGCAGGAAGAGTTTACTACTGCCGACTCGTACAAACTGCTGTTACCTGAATATAGAAAGATGCGGCAGGAGGCATTAAAAAAGCTGATTGAAGAGGGTGTGCCCTACGATCTTCAGTTCCAGATTCAGCGACCATCAGATGGGGCAGTAATTGATATTCACTCCATTGCAGTGTATGACCCCCTGACCCATTCTATCTTTGGTACATTACACGACATTACAGATTATAAGACTATGGAGCGGGAATTAATCTCAGAGAAACACCGCACGACGCGGACACTGTTAGGCTTTGTCCTGATTCAATCTGGCGTAATGGTAGTGCTAGTAATCAACACTGCCCAAAAAAGACGAGTTCAGAGAAGTATGGAGCGCAATCTCCAGCGAAACAAAAGTCTTGTGAACATACTTCACCATAATACCGAATCAGTGGAAGAGCTTTTAGAATATGCACTAACAGAGTCTCTAAAGCTTACAGGAAGCGACAGCGGCTGTATTTATCTTTATGATGAAACAGCCCAGACATTCACGCTCAATGTCTGCAGTCAGGAACAGGCTGAACTGTGTGGGATGAAAACCTTCTTAGACAGGACTATCTGGGATAAAGCCATTCAGGCTCGCGAACCTATTATTGTCAATCGGTGCCCAAAGGGACAGGGGGATCTGTCTCGGTATATGATTGTGCCCACTTTCGACTGTGATAAGATTGCTGCATTAATTGGCTTAGGCAGTAAGAACACAGACTACGATTCCATGGATGTCTGGCAGATTACTCTCTTAATGAACAGCGTTTGGACGATGGTAGAGAGAAAACGAAGTGAAATAGCTCTGCGCAAAGAAAAGGAACGGCTGCAGGCTATTCTTTTTTCAGTCGATGATGGAGTGATTACTACAGATAAGAACGGTAATGTGGAAATGATGAATCAGGCTGCCCAAACCCTTGCTGGTTGGTCAGAAAAAGAAGCCATTGGTCAACCTTGGGATCAGGTTTTCAATCTGAAAAAACAGGATGGTTCAAATCATCCGGTGCTCCTGAGTAGAGATGGTCATAAACGATATATTGTTGATCGTGCTGCTCCAATTAAGAATGAGAATGGGGAAATAAATGGTACAGTACGAGTCTTTAGGGACGTGACCCATGAGAAACTGCGCAGAGAAAGGATAGAGTATCTCAGTTATTATGATCCATTAACAGGTCTACATAATCGGCGGTACTTTCTAGAAAGTATTGCAAGGATCGACAAACCAAAGTACTATCCCTTATCTATAATGATGGGGGATGTAAATGGGCTCAAAATCGTTAACGAGAAGTTTGGTCATTTAACAGGGGATCGGCTCCTCCGAAGAGCTGCAGATGTGCTCCGGAGGAATTCCCGTAGGGATGATATTGTATCTCGCTGGGAAGGAGACAAGTTCGTGCTCCTTCTTCCAAACACGAATCAAGAATCGGCCGCTGATCTTGCCAGCCGTTTAGAAAAAGAATTGGAGAATGAAAAGATCGAGTCAATTTCCCTGTCAGTCTCACTTGGGTGGGCTGTTAAAACCCAGTCTGTGGAAGATATTAATGAGATTCTGAAGATGGCAGAGAAACGGATGTACCGCGCCAAAATGCTCCATACACCAGGGATTCGGGATGAGACTGTTCAGGCCTTAATGACAGCCCTCTATGAAAAAAACAAGCGGGAAGAGAGACATTCCCAGCGAGTGAGTGAATTCTGTGGTCTGCTCGGACAGGAACTTGATTTAGGTGAGAGGGAGATAATGGATCTTAAAATAACGGGGCTGTTTCATGATATTGGCAAGATCTCTATTGACGACAACATCCTCAACAAGCCAGGGCGCCTTACTGAGGAAGAATGGCAGGAGATTAAAAGGCATCCAGAAGTGGGCTATCGGGTACTGCGGTCTGTACCAGGTATGGAGGATATAGCATTCTACATTTTATCCCATCATGAACGGTGGGACGGAGGGGGATATCCTCAAGGACTGCAGGGTGAAGAGATTCCACTTCAATCACGTATTGTGGCTGTAGCAGATGCTTACGATGCAATGGTGAGTCAGCGTCCTTACAAGAATCGTCTGTCAAAAGAAGCTGCAGCTGCTGAGCTAAAGAGAAATGCTGGAACTCAGTTTGATCCCCAGATCGTAGATGCTTTTGTAAAGGCAGTCGATTCATGGGATCAAGTCAAAGCCTGAGTTCGAATAACAGGAAAATAAGGAATTAACACGAATAGGATCTTAGGAGAATACAAGATGGTGTCAACTCAAGGGAGAAAGCTATATGACAAAACCAATTACAATTCGAACCGTAGCTGAGGTGGCCGGAGTCTCTAAGAGCACTGTTTCAAGAGTGCTGAACAACCAGGAGAACGTCCGGCCAGAGACACGGCAGAAAGTTATGGCTGCCATTGAAAAGCTCAACTACCGACCGAGCAGTACGGCCCGCCTTCTGGTTACGAAAAAGAGCCGGACCATTGGAGTTGTAGTCCCTGATCTGGCCGATCACTTATTGGCCCTTATGGTGAAAGGAGCAGAGGACTTCGCCCGGAAACACGACTATAACGCAGTGGTCTACAGCACACGCTGGGAAGTGGCAGAAGAGTGGCATTATACCAGAGTTATGCAGGAAGATCAGGTCGACGGTATTCTAGCTGTTGGTGGTGAAATGGTGCCAGACGCTTACCTTGACTTTCTGGTCAAACAGGATATTCCCATTGTTTTGGTTGATCGGATTCGGGAGCATGATTCTATCATGACTGTGAATGCCAACCATGAACGGGGCGCATATCAAGGGGTGCAGTATCTTTTAGAAAGGGGTCACCGCCACCTTGCCTGCATTACAGGTCCTCTTAACCGTAGGGTGATAATGGATCGACAGAAGGGTTTTGAGCGGGCCGTGGCTAATTATAATGTAACCGACTGTATCTATAATGTTCTTCAGGGGGATGGAACCATTTCTGGGGGATATGAAGCCACTAGAAAGCTGTTAAAACAATCAGATCCAACAGCCATTTTTTACACAAGTGATTGGATGGCCATTGGTGGACTGCGGGCTTTGCAAGAAAGAGGTCTCCATGTACCGGAAGATGTTTCAGTTATGGGCTGTGATGATTTGGAAGGGACCGCTTACCTTAATCCACCCCTAACTACATTGAAACAGCCCCATTATGAAATGGGTGCAGTAGGGATGAAGCTTCTAATTCACCGCATCGAGGATC
>JAAYRO010000066.1 GCA_012518735.1 Bacillota bacterium | reverse complement strand
TGACTTTCACTTGCCAGCAACAGATGGTCGGTCGTATTCACTAGGTGATTTTGACCATGCCAAGTATCTAGTAGTCTTCTTTACCTGCAACCATTGCCCCTATGTAACTGGTTCGGATGAAATCACTAGACAGACCGCGGAAAAATACAAAGATCAGGGCGTTGTCTTTGTAGGGATCAACTCCAATAGTGAAAACACCTATGAGGAAGATTCCTTTGAGAATATGGTAAAGCGTATGGAAGAGCACAAGTTTCCCTGGCTGTATCTACACGATAAGACCCAAGAAGTGGCTCTAGCATACGGTGCATTACGTACTCCCCACTTCTACGTCTTTGATGAAGAAAGGAAACTAGTCTATACTGGAAGAGGAGTTGACAATCCTCGAGATACGAGCAAAATGACGGTAAACGACTTAGATATTGCTCTTTCCCAGTTAACTGCCGGTGAGGCAATCACAAATCCCATTACCAATCCTATTGGATGCAACGTCAAATGGGAAGGAAAGCCTGCCCACTGGATGCCGCCAGAGGCCTGTGACTTAGTCTAAATAATCAAGCATTGGGAACGCAGCATATTCCCAATGCTTTTTTGTTTGTCCGAAAACCTGCACATTTCCGATGCAAATTGCCTTAAAAGAGGGTTCCAGAACCACTTTGGCGAATTAACAAATTTATAGGGAATTAGGTTAACATAAAAATCATACAAATTCTGGAGTGAAAAAACATGAATGAAACCTCTACTTTCCTTAAGATGGATGATGAAGTTGAAGTTTATGTGCGGAGATGGGAGAAGGCAGACACTACACCATCAGCAATCCTTCAGATAGCCCATGGCATGGCCGAGCATGTGGAACGCTATGATGAATTTGCCCGATTCCTGAACGAACGAGGTATATTTGTCGTCGGTAGCGACCACCGAGGGCACGGCCAGACTGGGAAGAAAACTGGTCTAATGGGCTATTTCGCAAAAAGCCACGGTTTTGATCGTGTTGTAGATGACCTGCATGAAGTTAACGAGTGGATTCAAAAGGAGTACCGTGATATCCCTGTTTTCCTCATGGGCCACAGTATGGGCTCGTTTTTGGCAAGGCGATATATACAGAAATACGCCACATCCATCAATGGAGTGATTATTATGGGGACTGGAGGTAATCCTGGTCTAGCAGCCAAAGTAGGAAAGCTAATAGCAAGATGGGAAATGAAGCGGCACGGTCCCACCAAGCCAAGTGAACGGCTTGACAAAATGGCCTTTGGAACTTATAACAAGAATATTCCTGACCCAAAAACGCCTTTTGACTGGCTGTCCCGTGATGAGAAGGAAGTTGACAAGTATATAGAAGACCCTCTCTGTGGCTTCGTCTGCAGTTCTGGATTTTTCTACGACTTATTCACCGGTCTTGAGCTGATTCACCACAATACACTGATTCAAAGTATTCCGAAGGAATTGCCCGTCCTTATCATAAGTGGTGATCAAGACCCAGTGGGAGATTATTCTCAAGGTGTCCAAAACGTAATTGATCAATACAAGAAATTTGGGCTGGAGAACCTCACATCTAAGTTCTACGAAGGCGCAAGGCACGAGCTTCTCAACGAAACCAACAAAGAAGAAGTTTATGAAGATATTTATGAGTGGCTTCGTTCCGTTATGGACAAATAGCCTTCAAACAAAGAGGCATTGGTGAGTCTCCATGTAGAGACTTCCCAATGCCTTTCTTATTCTCGCATTGTCTGACTTAATACAAGCCCAAGAGTGATACCCCCTACAAGATAAAGAACATTGCCAAATATGACGTAGAATACCACACCTAAACTTACAAAAATGGCAAGAAAGGCCGAATTGGCGCCTTCACCATTCTTGTTATTGTCTCCCACTACCGCACCCCTTCCCACTCCGATTCCTTAAATCCGACGAGCACTATATCCTCACCGATGAGAATAGGTCGTTTAACAAGCATACCATCAGTGGAGAGGAGTCTAACCTGGTCATCAAAGGACATGGTGTCTAGCTTATCCTTTAACTTGAGCTGTCGGTAAACCATTCCACTGGTGTTGAAAAACCGCCTAGTAGGAATACCACTCCTTGGGATCCATTCCCTTAATTCTTCTTCTGTAGGATTGTCATCTTTGATATGCCTGAATTCATAAGCAATCTTATTTTCATCCAGCCATTTTCGTGCCTTTTGACATGTACTGCATTTTGGATAGCATAGAAATTGGTATTTCACTGCCCATTCCCCCTTACTGCCTTTACCACCGAAAAGCTGCAATCGCAATTACAGTGGCACAAACACCAACTGCAGTTCCAAACATAAGCTCCTTTATAGAATGCCTCTTCAACTTAAGTCTAGCCCAAAAAACGAGCGGCATCAAGAGAAAACCCATCAGCAGCTTTTTTCCTATAACATGAACTAAAATAGCGATTGGCCCTGCAACACCACACGCATGTCCACTGGCCCGATAAGGGGTCTTTAGATTGGACACTGTTAACAAAATTCCCGCCACCAAATAGCTGGTAAAGAGAAATCTGACTCCCTTAGGTGCATTGAATAATAAACTCAAAATGAAACCGAATACCTGCCCGAATACGCCTGTAATAAAAGCGAGTTTCCGTTCTTCTTCCCTACCCCCTTCTTTGTACCCAGGAAGTACCCGTTTCAGCGGATAAGCCAGGATAGGAATTATGACTAAGCATAACAGCGAAACTGCATACCAGGTATAACCTTCTCCAAAGAAACTACTGTCGTATTGAAACAAGATATTAATAACGAACAAAGCCACTACTGGAACCAATGTCAAGAAACTAATGAATTTGGCAACTGTTTTGTCCACAGAAATACCTCCAATTTTCTGCTGCCAATCTAAATGAATACAGCCTACTTGTCTAAGGTTTGCTGTATAACGTCAATGATGTCTTTAGCCGTAGGGGGACATCCTGGAACATTTATTTCAAAACCTCTAGTACAAGTCCCCACCCCAATACCCATGCTATCCATTCCCCTATATCCCTGACCTACATAGACTCTGGTGCCTAGTCTGGTCAACAGCCCCTGTTCATCTAATCTAGCTAGGGCATGAATCAAGCTTCCGTAACACGCTGAACAAGCATCCCTGTCCTTAATATGTCCCGCCAATCTCTCTACTGCACGTGTTCGAGGTATTCTCTCCGTATTATACTCTTGGTGCAGTTCACTAATTTGATCTTTAGAAGTCAGGCATCTACCAACACCTATTCGTTCTGCGATCTTAATGTAAGGAATCTCCTCCAGTGAGTATCCCAGCAGATCAGCTACATAGGAATCGATCAAGACAGGATCAGAACCAACAATTATCCGGTCCATTTGGACCGGATTTCCCCCTTCCTCAAAATCCAGATCGCCCATGAGTCCATCAACGATAATCAAATCGGTCTTGATAGCCTTATTCAAATAGGCAATGGGCTTATGTAAACCCATTGTATGAAACCTTCTTTTCTCTGAATTGGGAATACAACCCTTAAGATTCTTTAAGGCACACGTAATCCTAGTTTGACAGTGACCCTTTAGTACAGGCATATTTATGAGATAATCTAGTTTCTGTACTGCCTGGCAGATGTTTATTTTCATTCCGTCCACTGAAAGGGTACTATATTTGTCTTTCTGCAGATCAATCAAGGGAACCCCGTATTGTCTAGACAGTTCTGTAAATCCACAGATATTAAAGGCTCTGGCCGTCCGATCTCCAATCCACGAACCCTCAAGGATAACAATGTTTCTTAGTCCTTTACTTTGGAGATATACAATTACCCCCTCTACAAGCTCTGGTGATGTGGTAGCTCCCGAGGATGCGGGTTTTGCGACCACTAGATTTGGCTTAATACCGATTACGGCGTTTTTCTTTATATACTGCTCCACCTTAATGCTGGACAAGATCTCCTGAATCATCTCTTTAGGATTATTACCATAGCTGACATAAATCCCATCTTTCAGCATCTCTACCCCCTCCACCTGCATCATGAGTCTTGCTAACACTTTCTATAAAAGATCGACTCATACCTTCATTGTAACTCCATGACCAGCTCCCCACTTAGTAGATGAATTTACTACAAGGGGATTTTTTCTGCTATAATTATACATAACGTTCATCAATGTAAAGAAGGGGAAAGTCTTGTGAAAACAAAAGTCGTTCTAGCGTGGCTGTGTCTGGTTATGGCCTTTACCTTTTGCCCAGCACCTATTGAAGCGGTAGAACCCTCTGATGAGTAGGGAAGAGTTGTGGCCATGTACGGAACACCAACCATTGATGGCATCATTGACCCTATATGGGAAAGGGCTGGTCTCATTGTTCCTCAAATCCAGTCATCAGAAAGAGTTCAGGCCACCGGTGAATTTCGTGTCCTTTGGGATGATGGGGCCCTGTACACACTATTTATCGTCACAGACCCAGTTTTAAATAGCTCCAGCATGAACAGCTACGAACAGGACTCGGTGGAAGTGTTTCTCGATGAGGCAAATGACAAGGGCGCCTTTTACCAAAGTGATGACGTACATTACCCTGTAAATTACGAAAACATACGGACAACCGATGCAGGTGATCCCCATCGCTTCTTCCAGTATGGGGGAAATTGTGCTCATTGGTAGAAGGGAAGATTCACCTTCTACAGTCAACACAATGTGGCTGAAATGAGATTAAAGGAGGCTGTGGCAGACTTGGATGATGAAAGTGGATTTGTAAAAGTTCAGGATTTAAAGGAACAGAAGGCACTGCCTGATCCATTTACCTTTTTCAATGGAGACCGAGTAGAAACAGCAGCAGACTGGCATAAACGTGCTGAAGAAATCAGAGAGTTATATCAGTACTACATGTACGGCATCTGGCCCGACACACGAGGAGAAACAGTCAGTTACAGTATTAATGGTAACGAGATGATGATCACAATCGACAAAGACGGACAAAAAGTCAATTTCCCCGTAATGGTTCACGTACCAAATCCTGAGAAAACACCGGTACCAGAAGGGGGATATCCAGTACTTATTGCCTTTGGGTGGCTGGCCCAGATCGAATATGCCAATGACCGTGGTTATGCCGTGATCACGTTAAACACTGAACACATAGCAGCGGACAACTGGTCACGGGCTGGCGTATTCTATGAGCTGTATCCTTATGGAAATCGGTGGACTGAAAAGACAGGGGCATTGATGGCATGGGCTTGGGGTGTAAGCAAAGTCCTTGACTCCCTAGACGTAGGTGCCGGATCAGAGCTCAAAATTAATCCAGCATACAGCATTGTAACTGGTGTTTCTCGATGGGGGAAAGCTGCAGCAGTGGCAGGCGCTTTTGATGAGAGAATTAAGGTTACAGTTCCAGCCTGCTCTGGTGCAGGAGGTATGGCCTGCTTCCGTTACGAATCCCAAGGCAAAGTCTATGACTATTCGTCTCTGGGAATAAGTGAACCCTATAAAATGTCCGCCAATGAACCCTTGAGCAGTCTCCAGTCTTCCGGCGAGCGGCACTGGTTTAACGACACCTTTCTTGAATTCAAAGAAGTCACTTACCTGCCCTTTGATCAGCATCTATTAGGGGCCCTATGTGCAGATGAGAATCGCTATCTATTCATTACCGGCTCCTATCTATACGAAGATTGGACAAATCCACCAGGCATGTGGGTAACCTATCTAGCTGCCAAGGAAGTTTTCGATTTTCTTGGGATTGGCGACCACATTGCCATCCGTCTTCACAAAAAAGACCACGCGGTTACTGACGAAGACATGGTATATCTGCTGGACTTCTGTGATCATCACTTCTATGGAAAAGAAGTGACTAGTAACTTAACCGATCTAACTAAGAGTCTATACCTAGAACCAGCAAACTACGATCCTTTCTTTGATAATTATCTTAAAAAGAAAAACGAGAATAACTAATGAAAAACATGCTCCTCTTATACAAGGGGAGCATGCATTCTATGCCAGCCGTAATCCTAACTCACGGGCGTAACTGAGTGCTTCTCCATATTCATGAGCACTCACTCTTTCATTGATTTCTGGGTATTTAGAAGCCTGATGACTGGGATAGTACTGACTCATTAGATTCACTAAGCAATCAGGGGATAATTGCCGTTTGATAAAGTCCAACACTTCCTTTGTATCCTCCAAACCTCCCGGCAGCACTAAGTGTCGAATAAGTAAGCCTCTATAAGCTATACCCCGATCAACTTTTAGTCCCCCGACCTGCCGATCCATTTCCTTAAGGGCAAGTTTTGCTCTGCTGGGATAGTCTACCACTTGAGAGTATCTCTGCCCCCGCTCTGCTTCTCCATACTTAAAATCGGGCATGTAAATGTCGATTACTCCATGGAGCAGTTTTAAGGTTTCAAGTTTCTCATATCCACCACAGTTATACACTATGGGAAGATGGAGCCCCTGCTGAGCTGCTGAATAGAGAGCTGCTAGAATATTAGGTACGAAATGGGTTGGCGTAACTAAGTTGATGTTCTGGCAGTTGTAATAGTTTTGGAGAGCAAGCATAACATCGGCCAATTCTTTATTTGAAACTAGGCGCCCTTCACCACCAAAACTAAGATCAAAGTTTTGGCAGAAAACACAGCGCAGGTTGCAGTGTCCAAAAAAGATGGTGCCAGAGCCATTTCTACCTACCAAGACATCTTCTTCGCCCAAATGAGGACCAAAACTGGCAACGATAGCCTTGTCACCTGCTTGGCAGAAGCCTTTATTCTCTCTTCTATTTACACCACACTCATGAGGACACAACCTGCAGTAGGCTAAATGCTCTTGTGTTTCTTCCACCTTTGTCAAGAGAGTGCCCTCTTTAAGCAGCTTAATGTAGCTCGGCTGAACATCCATTCATACATCACCTACCCTAGTCCCCCCGTTGAACTGCTTTAATTGATTCCTCCAGTACTGCCACCATCTCCACCCTTTTTTGCAGACTGACAGATGGATCAGATAAAATCTCTTTAGCTGACAAAACAGCTCGGTTCAGCTCGCCCAAACTCTCCTGTACTGTCAGTCCTTCCCCATCACCGCTGGAAATACTCTCAGCCAAATACCTAGCATAATCATACCAAGTCAAAAGTTCAAGATAACCCTCTTTCCCAACAGTCTTAGTCTTGCCCTTAAAATAACTTTCAGGAGGTCCTAAGTAGCTGGGCTTAACCCCACCTGTATCAATTACTATTTTCTGCAGAACAATCCCTGGATCAACCATCCAAAAGCGTAACGTATGAACACCTGGTTTATGAATCAAGTGTTGGCTTTCGTTCTTTCTGATATTATCTATTACACCAATACTCCACAGAGGTGATGTGTAAAACGCATCATTTTCCTTGGGAAACGAATCGATGATCTGTGGTTCTTGATCATTAAAGGCAATGGCATAACGCAGACCCCGATCGCGGTAAATGTTATTGCTTGGTGCCTTATAGGTTGTGACAGTTACTTCCCCAGGATTACTAATGTAAACTTTATATTCTAGATAGGGAGCGTTTTCGCCAGGGACAGCTGTTGGAGTGGTAGTTGGGAAAATGGCCATAGATGATAACGTTCGACCGTAATCGGGAATTCTCTGCCAAGCAGCATTACCCACTGCCACATTGTCCGAATAATGCTCTCCTTCCATGGAAACATACCCATTACTTTCCACAAAAGTCATATCCTCCAGCTCATAAAGAAAAGACTGAGAAGGATTATAAACACGGATTTCTACAGCAATCTTCTTGTGTCCATCCCCAATGGTAAGCTCACCCGTTACTTCTTCTCCCTCTGGAACCTTCCCCCAATCAATGTTTACCCAGATTCTCTGCTGCTGATGAATAATAGTCTCCCTCTTTTGAAGCACAATCCAAGGTTCTGAAGGAGATAAGGTAACTTTGAAAGGATCGCCTTTCAGATTGAAGATGTCGATAAAATGGGGTTCCCTGCTTAAGGCACTAAACGCAGGTAAATCACGAACTGTGCCGTTTTCCAGCCAAACATCTTCACTTCCTTCCACAGCAATACCCATTTCTGAACCATTCATGACAGGCAATCTTTGAATATCTGGCATAATGTTTCGTTCAGGGGATCGCCATTCCGTTTGTCCGATGTGAGCATTGGACATAATGCCGTTCCATTTACCATCGGCTAAGGTTTGATTGTAATATACAGTATCCTGATTAAGCTCTTCAAAAGCTTTCTCTGTAAGATCAGCATATAGATTGGCTATGATTCGACCCTGTTTAGAGTATAGGTTGTTTAAACCAGCGTAAATATTGACTCTCATAACGTTCTTACTGGCTCGAGTGGGATAAAGAACTAGCTGAAAGAACGCGTCTTTCTTATCAGAAGGCAGCTTATGATAAATATGTTCTGCCTGTAAGGCCATCTCTTCAAATTGGGCTAAGACAGTTTCTGCTTCCTTGTAATTCGTTAAGCTGTAAGTATCTGGTTTTAGGATCTCCCCTTTCCGCCTGCCATTGTATTTCTTATACTTCCTCACAATCTCAGCGGTAGGAGCGGCGTACGCCCTGCCAAATTCCCTTTCAGCCCACTGTAAGGAAAATTCAGGGAGGTTGGTCCGATGCCATTTACTAATATCGTAAGCCATTTCTAAGAAGAACTCCGCTGCTGCTTCATGCGGCTTAAGGTCACCTACATTCACGATCCAGATCTTATGGACCCCGTGTTCATAAGTCATGTTCATCTGTTCCCATATCTTTTCATAAGGGGTGGAAGTAACCCACCGATAAGAAAACGGTCCCCCTACATAATCAAAATGATAATACATCCCATATCCGCCAGGATGTTTCCTCTCATCTTTTTGGGGAAGCATTCTAATATTCCCAAAGTTGTCATTAGCCAAGAGAATAATAACGTCTTCTGGTACGTCCATCCCCTGCTCATAAAACTCCTGTACTTCTTTATAGAGTGCCAGTACCTGCTCAACCTGGGTAACATTAGGGTTAATTCTCTTGGAGATGATCTTGCGCTGATCTCGTATAATGTTTTCCATGATCTTGATCCGCTCTTCAATTGGACCCTCTTCCATCATAGGCTCGTCCCCATCACCCCGCATACCGACTGTAATGAGTTTTTCATAATCCTTAACCCACTGCACACCTTCATCCCAGAAATCTAGTAGATTGGACGCATTGGTGCTGTAGTTCCATTCCCCTTTCCCGAAGCGTCCCCATTCTCCCCAACTGCGCATCATTGGTTCGTGATGCGATGTGCCAATAACGACTCCGTACTCATGAGCCAATTTCGGGTTGAGTGGATCATCCCGAAAGAAACTTTTTGGACTCCACATAGCCGGCCACAAGAGGTTGGCCCGCAATCTCAACACAAGTTCAAATATTTTTTCATAGAAGTGATGGTTAAACCCGCCAAACTTATTGTTTACCCAGGTTGTCAGGCTTGGTGCTTCGTTATTCAAAAAGATGCCTCGATACTGAACAGAAGGAGAACCCTGTTTGTAGATGCCGTTTTTCACAGTTAAACAGTCGTGTTTCTGGGGAGTAACATCTGCCCACCAGTACCAAGGAGAAATCCCTATCTGCCTTGACAGTTCATAGATCCCGTAGATTGTTCCCCGTTTGTCACTGCCTGCAATGACAAGCCCCTTAGTTACCCCAGGTAGAGGATGAGAAACGGTTTGAATAACGTACGCTTCCCATTGGTCCTTTATCCCACTGACATCGAGCCGTCCGGCTTGAACTAATTGATCGATTATGGGGCTTTTTCCTATGGTCCCTACAATAACAGTATGCTGTGACAGCTTCTCGCTTTCGTTTTTCACTGCAGGAAGAAGATTTGTCACTCGATGAATATCTTCTCTTAGATCTTCAACAGCTCTCAACACTCCCAAGTAATCGGTTCTGTGTACATAAAGGTCAGCTGTTGTTCCACTATGTACCAGTTGAAAATGGCCTGGTTTGTGAACTGTAAACACAAAATCCCTGTGACGTTTGAGTTGATTTGTAACTAAACTCATTTTCACACTCCTTACGGAAAATTGGACTCTTTGACAAAAACTTCTGCCTAAAAACATGATAACATAACAAAATATTTCTGTACATGAGACTTAAATCCCTCCCCAATAAAACGAGAGCTTAATGAATCCAGGTTCCTATACCGAAAAAGGATATTCCTCTTCCAAAAAGAACTATATGATTAGTGCTGTAGTTAACATTACCATAATCAGAAAGGGCGGAAATGGAATGAAAAAACGCTTGAGGATTCTCGTTTGGGCGCTGATTCTGTGTCTTCCTTTCAGCGCGGCAGCATTGGCTGCTGAGTCAGAGGTTTCTGGTGTTGTGGCAGCTGTAGATAAGTATGGCAACATTACTCTTGACCTCCTCACTCAAAGACTGCTCGATGCAGGATATGAATTCGGGGATATGTTAATCGTTAAATTATCGGATCAAGAAATCGAAGCACCATTTGTCACTGCATATAGTGATGTTGATGTAGGTAGTGAGCTGGTACGTGGGCCCAGAGGAGAAGGTTCGGCAAATGTTATGGTGGCCGTTAATATGGGGAATTTTGCTGACACACATAATGTACAAGAAGGCGACAAGGTCACTTTAGTGTTGAAAGAAAAAGGCAGTTACCTTTCGGAATGGATGATCCGACAGCTAGAACGGACCAATAATCGGGAAGACTACTCTACCGATGCAGTCTTTGCCAATTTCCGGGCTGTAACCACGGGAAACATGGGTCAAGGAGTTTATTATCGAAGCAGCAGTCCTGTAAACAATGAATTAGGTCGGGCAGCCTATGCAGATGCCTTAGCAGAAAAGGCAGGCGTTAAAACCGTTATCAATCTTGCCGACTCTGAAGAGGAACTGAAGACCTATTTTGAACAAGAAGACTTCAACTCCCCCTATTACAAACAGCTTTATGAAAATGGTCGTGTGATTCTGCTTAATATGGGAGTGGATTTTAAGGCAGCAGAGTTTAAGGATAAACTCAAGACAGGACTAGAGTTTATGATTGCTAACGATGGGCCATACCTTATCCACTGTAACGAAGGAAAAGACCGGGCTGGTTTTGCTGCTGGACTCTTGGAAGCACTAGTCGGTTCTTCTGTCACTGAGATCAAGGAAGACTATATGATGACGTATATAAATTACTACGGCGTCGAATATGGTTCAGAGCAGTATGACAAGATCGCTGAAAGCAATATCCTTGAATCCTTACGAGATATTGCTGGGCTGCCGAAAGGTGCCGATCTGACCGATGTCGATTTGGTAAAAGCAGCGGAAAACTACCTCCTTAGTATTGGCCTAACGGAAGAGCAGATAAAGATCCTCCAACAGAAACTAACGACAGATCTGACTGTGCCAGAAGCTGCCTAAATCAAATACGGAAAACAACCCCCCTTAGGCTATAGTGCTTAAGGGGGTTTCTGCATCTAGTCAGTTCCAAACATACTAAAAGGGAAGGAATACATCGGTGTTCTCCAAAGCTTCTTCGTATCTAGACATTTTCCAGAAGGTTACAGCAGGCTTTGTCTAGAAAGGAATTTATATACCCAAATTCAATGACAAGAGGGATCGACCATGTGGAGGTTATGGAATATGCTAACATTGATTCTAATAATGCTGGTTGTTGTTGGACTGACCACTTCTGCTCAGGCTGCAGAAGTGACTGTAAACGTATTCGAATCGGCGCCGATTCAATTCGGTGACCCACAAGACGGAGCCACATGGGAAACTTGCGACAATGGACGCATCATTCGGCGGAGTCTGGATCTGCCAGAATTCGACAGCCCTGTTAAAATTACGGCTCGTCTAAAGCTAGAATCAGAAGGAGATCCATGGGACCGATTCGGAACCGTTTATCTTGTTTTGCCCGATTCTTCACCCTCCGTTGAGCTGCTGAAATTCATGACTGGCTTCGGAACAGGTCTACCGTACAAAAGAGACGATATTCCATATCATCCCACTGTTGAAAAGTGGGCCCAGTTCTCTCTGTGGGAGCAGGATGTAAGTCACCTAGCAGATCTCCTATCAGGTGAAGTTACCATTGAAGCCATTATCGACACCTGGGTCAATCCTGGCTGGATCATAGACTTTGACCTAATATTCGAAGAGGTTGAGAAAATTACGGCGCCCATCTGGGTTTCATCAATCTTCAATACTACTGGGGAATATTGGACAAAGGAGAAGTTCAATTCTGAAGCAGCCGCTGTTCAAGTAAATATCCCAGCAGGATTAGAATCGGTGAAGATGTTCTATCTAACTTCTGGGCATGGCGGTCGAAGCTCTGGTGACGAATTTAACAAGAAGAACCATGTGATCTATGTGGACGGCAGGGAAGTGCTCCGATTTGTTCCGTGGCGTGAAGATGGACCCCTCTTTCGAAGGTTTAGTCCAACATCTGGCAGGTGGAGTGGTGATATTTGGTCTTCTGATTTGAGTCGAAGTAACTGGATTCCAGGGGATCAGGTTCGACCTATGATCTTTGAACTAGGTCATTATCTAACACCTGGTGAGCACACAATTCGATTTGCAGTAGAGGGAATGGCTGAGAGTACACCGGATAACTTAAACTATTGGAATACTTCAGCTGTATTAGTTGGATACAATGCTCCTACAAAACCGAAGGAGCTGAAACCATTTCTACAGGCACCAACACCACATGGTATGACTGTTTCTTGGGCTTACAATGACGACTTTGCTTCCATTGTGGAATATGGAAAAACCCAGGCGCTTGAACGTAGAGTCATGGGAGATTCGGAGATAATTGGGGGAGAAATCGTGTGGCATACTGTACGAATGGAAGATTTAGAACCAAACACTACATATTACTACCGCATCCGTTCTGGCAGTAGCACCTCCAAGATTTATCAGTTCACCACGCCTCCATCCGCCGATGGCACGAAAGCGATTCTTGTGGGAATTGTTGGTCGTGAATCGGAGTATAACACCGAGATGATCTTGTCTTCTCTAAAGCAGATAGTTCAGTCTAAAGACGAAAGCTTAAGCTTAATTCTCCACACTGGAAACATCGTGAATGATGGTTTCAGTATAAATCAGTACATTCCCCACTTCTTTAAACCCATAAGCAAGCTTTCAAGTGAAGTGCCTGTACACATTGTTCCAGGTCAAAACGAACGAGAGAGTCTCTACCTATACCAGTTCGTGCATAATGACCATTTTAACGAATATCTACCGTCATCACCATACGCTGATACCCACGGCCGTTTGGGAGAAGAATGCTATCAGTTCCAGATGGGAAGAACTCTGTTCGTTGTCTTCAACACCAATGATCTAGGGCTAGATCAGCTGAACTGGTTAACCACGGTTATGACAAAGGCTCACCGTAATGATACAGTTGATGGTATCGTCTTCTTGACACATAACCGCATTAGTTCCCTGTCTTCATTTGTCCAAAAACGCGTCACTGCCAACCTTGCAGAAACGGACAAGCCAAAGCTTCTCATCTATGGTGATGGGACTGGCTATGTGAAGGGTCACGAAGCAGGTCTGAAGTATGTGTCCATCGGTCAATCGCCTCATTTCGCACTACTTACCCTAAACCCGACTGGTGAATCGACCCTCCAAGTCTATTCTGCTCCAGACGATGGAGCCAAATTGATTGATGAAATAGCG
>JAAYRO010000065.1 GCA_012518735.1 Bacillota bacterium | reverse complement strand
TTATCCACAAGCCCACAGACACTACTACTACTACTACTATAAAATAATATATATTAACCGTACCAACCTAATTTAGTTCTTATTCCACAGGAGGTATATTTATGCATTTTCAAATTGAGAAATCACCCCTATTGAATGCTATTAACGTTGTAGAAAAAGCAATATCCTCTAATAATCCTTTACAAATATTAGCAGGTGTAGAAATCGATGTTAACAAGAAGCACCTAACTATGACTGCTAACAACCTAGAAATTGCTATACGTACAACAATCCCATGTAATACTCTCAAACCAGGAAAAGCTATTCTAGACGGAAAGCTGCTTACTTCTTTAATTCGTAAACTCCCTGAGGACAATGTAGTATTTGAAATGAAAGATAAACAGGTAATTATTACTGCTGGTACCATGGAGTTTGCCCTAAACATTATTACTGAAGATGAATTTCCTGCTTTTCCAGACTGCAATGAGAAAATACTCGCCTTAACCGATTACGAACTCCATCGGCTGGCTCAAAACTCTTTGTTTGCCGCGGCTAATGATGATATGAGACCTGTCCTGTCCGGCGTACTTTTGGAGATTTCTGATGGAAAACTCAATTTTGTAGCAACAGACTCTAATCGACTATCCTTTGTGCAGGCAAATACTGGCGAGATTCTCAGCTCTGATCTCCATTTGATTATTCCCAGCAAGAGTCTTAATGAACTTATGAAATGTCTGCCTCTTGATGAGACAATGATCGAGGTCTTTTATGGTAATAATCAACTCGCCTTTCGATTTGATAATACGATCTTTACTACACGCCTAATCGAAGGTAATTTCCCAAATTATCGCCCTGTAATTCATACAGAACAAGCGATCACTGTGGTCATGAAACGTCACCAACTTCTGCAGGCAATCGATCGAGCATCTCTTTTTGATCGAGGTGGCTCTCAGCCTGTCATTATTCAAGTAACAGACGGAGTCCTTGAAATTGGCATGAGTACAGAATTAGGAAAGTCATCAGAACAATTCAATGTAGAACACAGTGGCGAGAATGGAAGTTCAGCGTATTCACCAAAGTATATTTTAGACATGCTAAGAACGACTGATTGTGATCAAATTGCTTTCAAATTTGAGACCGGCCCGCGCCAAGCTCTAATAAAACCGGCTGATAGTGATGATCATCTGTACATTCTCATGCCTATGCGGATATAATTGATGAGGAGAGACGTAACCTATGAAAGAGATAAAAATTAATACTGAATCCATTCAGCTTGATCAGTTTCTAAAATGGGCAAATATTGCCTATAGCGGTGGGGAAGCGAAACAGATGATTCAAGCAGGAGTTGTTCTTGTCAATGGTCAAAAGGAGATGCGACGTTCTCACAAGATTGTCCCAGGGGATCGTGTTACAGTAGAAACAGACGAATTCGTGGTTGTTGGCAGTGTGGATTAAGACTATTCGCCTGGAGAATTTTCGCAACTATAAGTCTCAAACAGTCGAACTTAATCCAGGACTTAATATTTTCGTTGGAAATAATGCTCAGGGAAAAACTAATCTGTTGGAGGCAATGTATGTATTAGCTCTCAGTAAATCGTATAGAACAACTCGGGACGTGGAGTTGATTCATCATAATGCTTCCACAGCCAAAGTATATGGTCGAATTCAGCGCTTAGCGGACGTAGATTTGGATTTAAATGTAAGCCGAACGAGTCCGAAAAAATTGCTGGTGAATAACAAGACTGTTACTGCTAATTCTTTTGTTGGAAACTTACACGCCGTCTTATTTACTCCTGATAGCCTGCAGCTGGTTAAAGGATCACCTGGAGATCGGCGGCGTTTTCTTGATATTCAGATTTGTCAAATTGATCCAGTATACCGAAACACACTGCTTAAATATGAGAGAGTTGTTCGCCAACGGAATCGTTTACTTAAAGAGGCTTTTGAAAATCGGCGAATTCTATCCCAACTCCCGGTTTGGAATAGGCAGCTGATTGAATTAGGGACCAAGATCATGGTTCGGCGATACAGGGTTCTAAGTCGTCTTAATGAGCTTAGTAACAGGATGCACAGGAATATAAGCAACAGTGTCGAAGATCTAAATGTTGTGTATTGTCCGTTTTTCACCAAGGGAGATCCATATCATAATTATGACGATTTTTCTCCAAGTTTTCTGGAGAATTTGTTTTTCGAAGAGCTAAATTCCATACAAAGAGAAGAAATGTTAAGAGGTCACACTATGGTAGGTCCACATCGTGATGATGTCTGTTTTCTTATAAATGACGTGGATACTAAGACTTTTGGCAGTCAAGGTCAGCAGAGGACTGCTGTACTGTCTTATATGCTGGCGGAGATGGAATTAATGCGGGAAGAAACGGGGGAGTATCCGGTTGTTATGTTAGACGATGTAATGTCTGAATTGGATCACACCCGTCGACGTTTCTTATTATCCATTCTCAACTCTAAGGTGCAGACTATTATTACAACAACTAATATGGGGAGTTTTGATGGTACTACCTTGAAGTCTGCTTCTATATTTCAAATTCAATCTGGAGAAATCCACTAAGAGGGGCAGTGAGTATGTTCTTACATTTAGGCGGAGATGTGGTGATTCCATTAAGAGAGGTAATAAGTATCATTAACATCGATCATGAAGAATCACCGCTTAATAGAGAGTTTGTACAGACTGCTCAAGATGAAGGTTTCGTGATACAATTAGCAAGTGATCCCATTTCTTGTATTGTGACGACGAAAAATATTTATTTATCACCTATATCAGTATATACTCTCAAAAAACGGGCAGATGAGGGACGCTGGTATAAACTGTAATTTGATGTTCCTAAGGAGTCGATAGATCTTGGAAAAGCAACAACAGGTAACTTCAACCTATACGGCGGATCAGATTCAGGTTCTGGAAGGACTTGAAGCTGTTCGACGTCGTCCAGGTATGTATATTGGAAATACTGATGTAAGTGGTCTCCACCACTTATTTGTGGAGGTTGTTGACAACTCTATAGACGAAGCGATGGCCGGTTATTGTGATCAGATTGATGTTGAGATTTATGAAGATGGATCCCTTTCTGTAAGAGATAATGGGAGTGGTATTCCCATTGAGGTCCATCCAAAAACCGGTAAATCAACTTTAGAGACTGTTTTGACAGTATTACACGCTGGCGGAAAGTTTGGACAGGAAGGTTCCCATTATAGAGTCTCTGGTGGACTGCATGGTGTAGGTGTAGCCGTAGTTAATGCTTTATCGGAATGGCTTGAGGCTCAAGTTTGGTACAATGGACGTCACTATTCGCAGAGATACGAACGGGGAAAAGCCGTTGGTGAGCTGCAGGATTTAGGTCCTACTAAACAATCAGGTACTATGATTCGCTTTAAACCGGACCATCAGATCTTTGAGACCGTTGATTTTCAGACTGAGACGATTGTTTATCGTCTGCGGGAACTAGCATTTCTTAACAAAGGTATAGCCATTCATTTCATGGATCGTAGATCCAAACGAAGACATCGCTTTTTGTACAAGGGAGGTATTATTTCCTTTGTAGATTATCTAAACCGGAACAAGACGGTGGTTAACAAAAAGCCTGTCTACTTCGAGACCGCAAAGGATGATATTGAACTTGAAGTGGCTATCCAGTATAACGACACGTATACTGAGACAATGCTTAGTTTTGCTAACAACATTAACACTCACGAGGGAGGTACTCACCTAAGTGGATTTAGGAGTGCCTTAACTCGAACTATTAATGACTATGCTCGCCGCAAGAACATTCTTAAAGATACGGACGAAAACCTCACTGGTGATGATGTCCGCGAAGGCTGTACGGCACTTATTAGTATCCGTATTCCCGATCCTCAGTTTGAAGGGCAGACTAAAACAAAACTGGGAAATAGTGAAGTACGAGGACTTGTAGAGTCTATTGTTGGTGAACAGTTAGCCACTTATTTGGAAGAGAATCCAACAGATGCTAAACGAATCGTTGACAAGGGAATTTCTGCAGCGAGAGCGCGACAGGCAGCTCGGAAAGCACGGGAGCTGACCCGAAGAAAAAGTGCTCTTGAAGTGTCATCTTTACCTGGAAAACTAGCTGACTGTAGTTTAACCGACCCCGAACTGTGTGAACTATTTATTGTTGAGGGAGATTCTGCTGGTGGAACGGCTAAGCAGAGTCGAGACCGCAGATTTCAAGCTATTTTGCCGCTGCGAGGGAAAATATTGAATGTTGAAAAAGCGCGTCTTGATCGGATTTTGAGCAATAATGAGATTAGGTCTATGATTACAGCATTTGGAACCGGTATCGGTGAAGATTTTGATATTACCAAAGCTCGTTATCATAAGATTATTCTCATGACTGACGCAGACGTTGACGGGGCTCACATCCGAACACTTCTCTTAACTTTCTTTTATCGATATATGAAGCCTTTGTTGGAACACGGTTATGTGTATATAGCTCTGCCTCCGTTGTACCAGGTGCGGAAAGGACGCAATTCTTATTACGCGTTTAGTGATGAAGAACTGGACAGTATTTTGGATGAAATTGGGCGGCAGGGAATTACAATTCAGCGCTATAAAGGTTTGGGAGAAATGAACGCCGATCAGCTTTGGGAAACAACCATGGATCCCGAAAAACGGACAATTCTCCAATTAAAAGTGGAGGATGCTATCTTAGCTGATGATATTTTTACTACCCTAATGGGTGAAAAAGTTGAACCACGGCGGGAGTTCATTGAGGCGCATGCAAAAGAAGTAACTAATCTTGATATCTAGATTTATAAGGGGTGTACCTATTGAGTCTTAATGTGCATGATGGAAAAATTATCCCCATTAGAATTACTGAAGAAATGAAGACATCATACATTAATTATGCTATGAGTGTCATCGTGGAGCGGGCTCTGCCTGATGTACGTGATGGTCTAAAACCCGTTCAACGACGGATTCTCTATGGTATGATGGAGTTAGGAAATCGGCCCGATCGGCCCCATAAGAAATCTGCAAGAATTGTGGGGGAAGTTATGGGAAAATACCATCCACATGGTGACTCTGCTATTTATGATGCCATGGTTCGGATGGCCCAGCCTTTCTCTTACAGAAATATGCTAGTTGATGGGCACGGTAACTTTGGAAGTGTTGATGGTGATCCCCCGGCAGCTATGCGTTACACTGAGGCTCGCCTTTCTAAGATCGCCATGGAAATGCTGAGAGACATTGATAAGGATACGGTAGATTTTGTTCCAAACTTTGATGAGACATTGGAGCAGCCATCTGTATTACCAAGCAAGTTTCCTAATCTTTTAGTGAACGGTGCAGCAGGTATTGCAGTAGGAATGGCCACCAATATTCCGCCCCACAACTTAGGGGAAGTAATTGATGGATTAGTAGAATTGATAAATAATCCCAATGCCACAACCAAAGAGCTTATGGCTCATATTAAGGGACCGGATTTCCCTACAGGTGCTGTCATTCTCGGAAGAGAAGGGATTCGGGAAGCATATGAGACTGGACGAGGCAGGATTCGAATAAGGGCCAAGTCTCAGATTGAACAGATGTCTAATGGGAAAACTCGAATTCTCGTTACTGAGCTTCCCTATATGGTCAACAAAGCTAGACTTATTGAAAAAATAGCCCAGTTAGTACGAGATAAAAGAGTAGACGGTATAACCGATCTGCGAGATGAATCAGATAAGACTGGCATGCGAATAGTAATTGAAGTTCGCAGAGACACCAGCCCGCAAGTTGTCCTAAATCGTTTATACAAGCATACTCAACTGCAGGATACGTTTGGTGTCATTATGTTGGCTCTTGTAGATAATGAACCTCGAGTTTTGAGTCTAAAAGAGGTTCTTACCCATTACCTCGATCATCAGAAAGAGGTAATTATTCGCAGAACCCGCTTTGATCTACAGAAGGCAGAAGACCGAGCTCATATTCTGGAAGGCTATCGAATCGCTCTGGACAATATTGATGAGATTATTGCATTAATTCGGGCTGCCAAGAATGATCAAGTTGCGAGAACCCAATTAATGGAGCGTTTTGAATTAACTGAAAGACAAGCAGTAGCTATTTTAGATATGCAGTTGAGACGGTTAACAGGTCTCGAACGGGACAAGATTGAGGAAGAGTATGGGGAACTGTTGAAGACAATTGCCCACCTTAAGGAAATATTAGGTGATATGGATCTGGTCTACGGTATCATTCGAGAAGAACTATTGGAGATTAAACGGCAGTTCGCAGACGAACGGCGGACGAAGATAGGTTTGCCTGTAGGAGACTTAGATATTGAAGACCTGATTGCGGAGGAAGACATTGTAGTGACCATGACACACCAGGGCTATATCAAACGACTTCCTGTAGATACCTATCGAGCTCAGCGTCGGGGCGGGAGAGGTATTACTGCCCTTAACACGAAAGAAGAAGATTTTGTGGAGCAGCTCTTTATTGCCAGCACCCACAGTTACGTTCTATTCTTTACCAATAAGGGAAGAGTGTATCGACTTCGGGGACATGAGATTCCTGAGGCAGGTCGTAATGCTCGAGGATATGCTGTTATTAACATCTTGAGTTTAGAACCTGGCGAAAAAATTCAGGCGACGATTCCAATTCGAGAGTATTCCGATGATCAATATCTGCTCATGGCCACAAGAAATGGAATCGTTAAGAAGACCGTTCTGAGTGAGTTCGATACGAATCGAACCGGTGGAATTATCTGCATTACGCTGGTCGACGATGATGAGTTAGTAGGTATAGAGCTTACTGGAGGAGACGAAGAAGTCATTATTGTAACAAAAGAAGGACAGGCGATTCGATTCTCTGAAGATCAGGTTCGAAGTATGGGGCGGTCAGCACAAGGTGTAATAGGTATTCGACTTGATAAAGGGGACGAGGTTGTTGGTTTAGGTGTTGCCAATAACGATGCAGATCTTCTAGTTGTAACTGAAAAAGGATTTGGAAAGCGAACTCCATTTAAAGATTATCGTCTTACTAACCGTGCAGGAAAAGGAGTCCGAACCCTTAACAAGACGGAGAAAACCGGTTCTATAGTTGGAATTCAAATTGTTCACGAATCCAATGAAATCATGCTTCTTTCCAGAGAAGGTATTATGATCCGCATGAAGGTGTCGGAAATTTCCCGACTTGGTCGAAATACACAAGGTGTTACTTTAATGCGTTTGGATGAGAGTGACGAGGTTGTAGCTGTCGCTAATATTGTTGGCAGAGATGATGAAGATGAAGTGGATCAACAAGCGGAAGAATAGAAAAGAGAAAATGAGAAACGTCCTTGACAGTCAAACCTATCTGTGTTAGCATTAGAAACTGTCTCATCTCGAGATATTAGAGGCGAGACAGTTTTCTTTGTTTCTTTACGCAGGCAGTATTTCAT
>JAAYRO010000064.1 GCA_012518735.1 Bacillota bacterium | reverse complement strand
TTATACATAAAAACAGCTGTAAAAGAAGACCCAAACGCAGTTAATACTAGTAAGGCAGTAATAAATAACAGTAACTTACTCCTAATGTTCCATTGAAAACCTGACTTTTTCAATGTTCTACCTCCCTGTCGTTATGTTTATATTCCACATTTATACACAGATACCTCCAGGCAGAGTACCCTGTTTCTTAACCAATGTTTATTTTACTTATTTATACTGTTAAGTTATACTAGAAGTGATAGGAATAACCTACAGGAGCTGATGTGGATGGATAAAAAGTACATGGCAGAACCGTACAAAATCAAGATGGTAGAGCCCATTGCCGTAACCACCAGAGAACAGCGGGAAATAGCGATTAAGAAGGCTGGTTACAACACATTCTTATTGGACTCAGATGATGTCTACATTGATCTTCTTACTGACAGTGGAACCAATGCCATGAGTGAAAATCAATGGGCCGGTCTAATGCTGGGCGATGAAGCTTATGCAGGCTCGAAAAACTTCAAACACCTTCAACAAGCGGTACAGGAGTTGTATGGTTTCAAGTATGTCATCCCCACCCATCAAGGACGAGGTGCAGAAAACATCCTGTCCAAGATCATGATTAAGCCAGGAGACTATGTGCCAGGTAATATGTATTTCACCACAACTCGTGCCCATCAAGAACTGAATGGGGCCGCATTCCGAGACGTAATCATTGATGAAGCTCACGATCCAGAACTTAATATCGCCTTCAAAGGCAACATTGATCTCAATAAGCTTGAGAAATTAATCGACGAGGTCGGTGCGGAGAAAATCCCCTACATTTGTCTAGCTGTAACCGTTAATTTGGCAGGGGGTCAACCTGTATCTATGGCTAATATGAAGGCTGTATACGAATTGGCACAAAAACACGGAATCAAGGTTATGATGGATGCAACCCGCTGTGTAGAAAACGCATGCTTTATCAAACACCGAGAAGCTGGATACGCCAATAAGACCATTCTAGACATTGTCAAAGAAATGTTCAGTTATGCAGACGGCTGTACCATGTCAGGGAAAAAGGATGGCATCGTCAACATTGGAGGATTTTTGGCCCTAAATGATGGCGATCTATATCAAAAAGCAGCAAACCTAGTAGTTGTATACGAAGGTATGCCGTCCTACGGAGGTATGAGTGGACGGGATATGGAGGCTCTTGCCAGGGGAATGTATGAATCAATGGACTACAACTACATCGCCCATCGCCTTGCCCAAGTGGAGTATCTTGGTGAGAAACTGGATCAAGCAGGTATTCCAATCGTTAAGCCTGTGGGAGGTCATGCAGTTTTCCTAGATGCTCGCCGTTTCTACCCCCATATCCCACAGAATCAATTCCCAGCCCAAATGTTAGCGGCCCAATTGTACATCGAATCTGGTGTACGAAGCATGGAGCGGGGCATTGTTTCGGCTGGAAGAGACAAAGACGGCAATCACCATTATCCCAAATTAGAACTTGTTCGCCTCACTATTCCGAGAAGGGTCTACACCTACTCACACCTCGATGTAGTCGCAGAAGCTGTCATCGAACTCTATAAGAAGCGGGACCAAGTAAAGGGTCTCCGTTTTGTCTATGAACCACCTGTACTGCGGTTTTTCACAGCTCGTTTCGAACCTAATTAAGTGATTCAAGACCCCTGAAATCCCTTCCGGTTTCAGGGGTCCTGTAAACTATCAGTCACTCAACAAGCAGTATTTTTTGCGTTCCATCAGGAAATTCTAGTGTAGGTGGATTGAATATCATTTTTAACTGAGCAGCGTTCTGATCATTTAGGTACAGGTCACCTGTCAAATCAAACGGTGGAACCCATTCTAATTCCTGCCGAATGGTACGGTTATAATTAAGGAGCGTTCCAGTGAGCTTCGCCAGCTCAATTCCATTCAATTCCTGTTTGAATTGGACAGCTAACTTACTTTGTATCACATCATTAGGAAACCCATATGTAGCATCAATCTTTAGTTCCGCAAGTTCTAACCAAGTAAGGGACACATCTAATCGATGCTCCATCACGTCGGAATTAAGCTCCCCATTAAATGTAAGAATGAGATCAGGGTCTTCACCGCTCTCTACAAAAGCAGGATTCGCAGCAGTAAACTCCAATCTCCCACTTACTGACGTGTGACCCAAACTGCTGTTTCCATTGAACAAGCCTTTTTTGGGAAAGAGAGTATCTCCTGCAAGCACTGACTTCAAATCGATTGAACCATCGAAGCTCAGCCTTGGTGCATTAGGAATAGTCACAGCTAAACTGCCGCTGCTGGAAATCTCTTTAGGATACACTGCCCCCTGCACCCGTTCTATTCCCGAAAAATCAAGGGCTCCTTGAACTTTCACATATTCACTTTCAAACAGAAGATTAGAGAATCCATAGGCCGTTATCACACCACTAGAGTCTGCAGTTGTTTCTAATTCACCAGAAATGGAGGCACTACCTAATTGTCCATTGACCTCCCATTTTCGCCGCTTTGAATCCCTATCATCTATGAAAAAAGCCACATCTATGTTAGCTAACAGCTCCCTTTTATTCTCATCCAGATACAGTTTGACAGAGAGCTTGGCTTTTTCTTCATACGCCAAAGGTAGGACGAAGACATCATCAGGATCATCAAGACTATACTCAAGCATCCGTCCATCATCCAGAACAATTTCCCACCGTTTATCGTCAGAATCAGTAGGAGCAGAGTCCAATATTCCCCCATGCAGATACTCAAACATAGGATCCATTAGGAAGAGGGTCTGGGATAAATGATCTCCCAAGGCTCCTGCTGGAAGATTTTCTATGTAATCCATTTGGGACAAAACTGTTCTAGCCAAATCGGTGTTTGCTTCCTGCAATCCCTCAACAGACAGGAGAACAAAATCTTGGTTAGTAACTAGCTTAATATCCTTTTCATTCTCCCCAGCTTGAATATCTAATCTTTCACTGAAAAAATAGCCGTCACTAGTAGCTTTTAGATCCTTTCCCTTCCCAGCTTGAATGTTCGTAAATACATACTGCCCAGACTTGGCTTCAACCGTTTCCCCATCAATTTCCACTAAAACTTCACCTAAAAACGGCTCACCATTCTGATCCAAAATCACACCTTTAAGTGACGCTGTCTTCATTCCGCCGCCACCTGCACAACCTGCCAGTAGAAGTCCAATAATTCCTAACCCAATGAACGACCACCGCCATCGACTGCGTTTCACTTCTTTCCCTCCAATTTTTTACCTCTTATTGGATCGTTCGTCAGCGCTTGCTTTGTTCCTGTCGGCACAATCCAAATCTCTTGGAGGAGTTCCATCTTTGTCTCTCTTCAATACGTCCTAACCTAAAGAAATAGACGAACATAGCTTCCGAAAAGGTCAAATACCATTAGAAGACCTACAATTACAAGAAGACCACCGGAAATCATTTGAATGCGATGAAGATTGCGTTTAATAAACTCTAGAGTGCCCTGCAGTCGATTCCAAAGAAGGGCTGTCAAGAAAAATGGCACTCCCAAACCTAGGGAAAACATAAACAATAAACCCATTCCTTGATAGAGGGTTCCTGTATTGGACGCTAACAGCAGTGCCGTACCTAGAAATGCGCCCAAACATGGAGTCCAACCAAAAGAAAAAGCCGCCCCAAATAGAATACTGGATCCGAATGTAAGATCATGAGTCTTAGCTCCTACATTCCTAGTCCTGTTTAGAAAACGTATGTTTAGGACACCTAGGTAGTTTAGACCAAACATAATAACAATCACACCACTCAGTCGCAGAAAGAAAACTCGGTACTGAGAAAGCAGACTCCCTAGACCAGATGCAGTAGCCCCCAGTAACACAAACACTACAGTAAATCCTACAATGAATCCAAGAGTGTTTCTTATTAAGGGACCGCTGCTACCAGCCACACGCTCATTCCCGCTTAAATACATTAAATAAATAGGCAAAAGTGGCAGTATACATGGGGACAGAAAGGCTAATAGACCTTCGACAAAAGTGAGTCCAAATAACGACAGCGTAAGTTCAGGAAGTACCTGACTAAGCATTATTTGGCCCCCTCAATCATGTCCATAACAGTCTGAAACGTAGTTGGTCCTACTACATAACTAGACAAGTAACCTTCTTTATCTATAACGACTGTAGTGGGAATGCCAGAAAGTCCAAAAATGGCCCCTCCTACCTGCCCATAATCATAGAGGTTGAGGAAGGTAAATCCATTCTCAGCCAAATACGCTGTTCCCGTTTTCACTGTTTCCCGCCGTCCATCAATCTGGTTGAGCATTAAAAGAACAGCTTCATCTGAATCAGCCAAGTGCTTATGAAGCTTCTCAAATTCAGACATTTCGGCACGGCAGGGCGGACACCAACTTGCCCAGAAATTTAGCACTACAACTCTGCCAGCATAATCAGACAGGGAAATCTGACCTTCATTAGAATCAAGAACGAAGTCTGGAACAAGAGGTCTTTCTACTCCATCCTGTGCCCATGATATGCCTGACATTACCACTAAGACAACTAAAGCTAGTAACATGCTTCTTATGAGTGTTAGTGACCGTTTCATTTTTCAGCAACCTCCCTTTTATTCAGTATACATTGGACCACTCTCAATAATCAACATAGGGTCTGTGTTCACATTCTCCTGTGCTTGACAAAATAATCTATCTCCTCCAATATGAATGATAGCAGATAAAGACACGGTTCGTTTTCCTTATAGATAGTATTTATGCAAAACGTGCAGGTTAAGTATGATATGATGTTCAATATCTTATTACAGATAGCTTTATCAATTTTTCAGCTTTTTAGCATGTTCTTAGCTGGAAAGAACCGATTGGAGGTATTAATATGGAAGAAGAAAAAAATCCAAAGAAACCGTTGATTTTCTACTACATTATCTCACTCATTGCCATTCTGCTCCTCAACGCCATTGTTGTCCCTGCTGTAATGCGGAAGCGGGTTACAGAAGTTGACTATGGACAATTTCTTAATGCCATAGAAAGAGGGCGAGTGCGCAGAGTAGAAGTGGACGAAACCCAAACCCACATATTGTTTGTGGCTGAGGATGAAGCGGGTACGGAAAAGGTCTATACTACTGCCGCCATGAATGACCCAGACCTAGTAAATCGTCTGTACAACAGTTCTACCAACATATCCTTTACCCGTGTCGTACCTAAGCAGAACTCCCCTCTTTTAAGTCTTTTGTTAACGTGGATCATTCCCATTCTTATCTTCTGGGGATTAGGGCAGTTACTTGCTCGCCAGCTGCAGAATCGAATGGGCAACGTTATGGCTTTTGGCAAGAGTAACGCCAAGATTTATGTGGAAGAGGCCCAAGTTGGCAAGACATTCGCAGATGTAGCCGGGCAGGATGAGGCTAAAGAAGCCTTAACAGAAATCGTAGACTTTCTCCATGATCCAGAAAAATACACCGCGATTGGAGCCACCCTTCCAAAGGGCGCCCTACTAGTTGGACCACCAGGTACTGGTAAGACTCTGCTTGCCCAAGCAGTAGCTGGAGAAGCTAAAGTACCATTTTTCTCAATTTCAGGATCTGAGTTTGTTGAAATGTTTGTTGGTATGGGCGCTGCTAAAGTCCGTGACTTATTCAAACAGGCCAATGAAAAGGCACCGTGTATCGTTTTCATTGATGAGATTGACACTATTGGAAAGAAACGAGGCGATGGCGCTTTTGGCGGTCATGACGAACGAGAACAAACCCTCAACCAACTCTTGACTGAAATGGACGGGTTTGATGCTCGAAAAGGAGTTGTGATTCTGGCTGCAACTAACCGACCAGAATCGCTGGACAAAGCCCTTCTCCGTCCTGGACGTTTTGATCGACGTATTCCTGTAGAACTGCCTGATCTTAACGGTCGTGAAGCTATCCTTAAGGTTCATGCAAAGAAAGTCAAACTCGAAGGTGATATTGATTTTACTGCTATCGCCCGCGCCACGGCTGGTGCTTCTGGAGCTGACCTGGCAAATATTGTTAATGAAGCAGCATTACGAGCCGTTCGGGAAAACCGTACTGCTGTAAGTCAACGTGATTTAGAGGAAAGTATTGAAGTGATTGTTGCAGGTTATGAACGAAAGAATGCAGCCATTTCGCCAAAAGAAAAGGAAATCATTGCCTATCACGAAATTGGACACGCTCTAGTGGCTGCCAAGCAAACTGAGTCAGCACCTGTTCATAAAATTACTATTGTCCCACGGACATCTGGAGCTTTGGGGTATACTATGCAGGTCGATGTTGATGAGCGAAACCTCATGAGCAAAGAGGAGGCTTTCAGCAGAATTGCTACCCTTACAGGGGGTCGTGCTGCCGAACAACTAATCTTTAACTCTATTACGACCGGTGCAGCCAATGACATAGAACAAGCAACTCGTATTGCTAGGGCCATGGTGACACGCTTCGGCATGAGCGACGTGTTCGGTATGACTGCTTTAGAGACCGTTACAAACCAGTACCTAGGCGGTGATACGTCCTTGGCCTGTTCTGCGGAGACCGCTGCTAAAATTGATGAAGAAGTAATCGGTCTGATCAAAAGCGCTCATGAAAGGGCTATTAGTATCCTAAAAGATAACATGGACAAACTCCATGAACTAGCTCAATATCTATTAGATAAGGAAACAATTTCTGGCGAGGAATTTATGGAAATACTAAACCGCTGAGAAAAAAGCGCTGCCCGTCTCGCATTGGCAGCGCTTTGCATCATACGGTTCATTTGAAGGTGGGTGTTATATGAAGAAACTGCTTAACCTAATGTTTCATCGAGTTGTCCTGGTCGGGGCAGCCATCGCTGCCCAAGTGGCTGCCTTGATTATTATGATCAGCAGATTTGGACCTTATCTTCCCCAATTTTACGCAATTACAACATTCTTAAGTGCCGTAGTTGTTTTGGCCATAGCTAACGGTACGAGTAAATCGGGGTATAAAATTGCCTGGATCATTCCAATTATTCTATTCCCTATTTTTGGTGGTCTATTTTATTTAATGTTTGGAGGCAGCCGCACTGGAAAACGAATGCGGAAGAAGATGGATAGCGTACGAACGAAAACGGCAGAAGCCCTCGTTTCCACAGAATCGCTCGTAACGGAAATTGCAGCTCTTGACGAACATGCAGGAAACCAATCTCGTTATATATACGACTATGCGTACTATCCACCCTTCCGAAATACCCATACAGAATACTTACCCATAGGTGAAATCAAATTCGAGCGGCTTGTTGAAGAACTCCGCAAAGCAAAACACTATATATTCTTAGAATATTTTATTATTGATAAAGGAATCATGTGGAATACTATTTTAGATATTCTTGTGGAAAAAGCAAAAGAAGGGGTGGACGTGCGCCTCATCTATGATGATGTAGGCTGCATAATGACTCTTCCATACCGCTATGACAAGAAACTGGAAAAAATGGGCATTAAGTGCTGCCGATTCAATCCTTTTATCCCTGTCCTATCAGCCCGGTTGAATAATCGGGACCACCGCAAAATTGCTGTAATAGATGGACATACAGGTTTTACAGGCGGCATTAACTTGGCAGATGAGTACATCAATGCCTTTGAGAAGCACGGTCATTGGAAGGACTCAGCTATCTTAATAAAAGGTGAAGCTGTTTGGTCCTTAACAGTAATGTTTCTAACAATGTGGGATTACCTGCGGGGTACAAACGAAGACTTCGATCAGTTTAGACCAAAAGAAGTTCCGGAATATGGAGAGTGCAGTGGTTATGTGCAGCCATTTAGTGATAATCCTCTGGATGATGAAGCGGTTGGTGAAACGGTCTATCTAAACCTTATAAACAAGGCGAAACACTATGTGTATATCAACTCGCCTTACCTTATTCTTGATAGTGAAATGATGACAGCCCTCTGTTCCGCAGCAAAGGCTGGAGTTGATGTGCGCATTGTCACTCCCCATATCGCGGATAAAAATTTTGTCCACGCAGTCACCCGCTCCTATTACGATGTCCTACTGCGAAGCGGAGTGCGGATCTACGAATATACCCCTGGCTTTATGCACTCCAAGACATTTGTGGTCGATGATGAATACGCGGTAGTCGGTACCATCAATCTGGACTACCGCAGCTTGTATCTCCACTTTGAGTGTGGAGTATGGCTGTATCAGACAGAAAGTGTAGCCCAAATAAAAAAAGACTTCTTAGAAACCCTCGAGGTTTCTACCGAAGTAAGTCTAGTTCAATACAAAAACATCCCACTCTACAAACGGATCACTTGGTCGATCCTGCGGCTGTTTGCTCCGCTGATGTAAAAGTGGAATAACAAAGTTCCCTGTTAAAATAGAGTTGTTTCGAAATTTTTTCAAACAAATTCACAACTTCAAAAGGTCTTTATACTATTTTGTCGAAATGAAAATTTATGGGGGTCCCTTCTACACCTTTAATGGAGGTGCGTTACGATGAAGCGCTGGGCATTCAAAAGTATCCGCCACCGGATTTTAGCCCTCTTCTTATCGATTGTGCTTCTTATCACTGTTTTCATTATTGGCGTTACAAGCATTATCACTCGTAACCAAGTAAGCACCCTTGTGGAAGAAAACTCCCTCCTTTTAGTTCAATCCCACGCCGAGATGATATACTCTTTTCTACAAGAAAGGAAAAGAGAAATTAAGGATCTGGCAGAATCGCCTATTGTAAAGACAATGAACTGGGACATTATCGAACCCTTCCTGCAGAATCAAATTTCAGACCTAGAAAGTTACTACGTTATCTTCTTTGTGGCAGCACCTGATGGGACTTACGATACTACATTGGTACGGCAGGCAGGGAATATTTCTGATCGTGAATACTTTCAAACAGTTCTACAGGGCCATACAACTATTTCGGAACCTGTCATATCAAAATCCACAGGTCGTAAGTCCATCATTATCGCTGCTCCCATCACCAACGATTTTGATCAAATCATTGGGATTATGGGCTTGTCACTGGGATTAGTTGAGGTTTACCAGTGGGTTGCCAATTTACGGGTGAAGCATCCCGATTCATACGCGTTCATCGTAGATAGTAACGGAATGTTTGTTACCCACCCCAATGCTGACCTAATTATGACTCGAGCTCTAGAAGATGAACTGCCTGAATCCTGGCACTCTATCCTGCAGCAGCCTAGTGGAGCTGTTCCGTACACTATCAATGATTCAAAATTTAAGGGGTTCTTTGCTGAAATCCCCGGCACACCTGGTTGGCGGGTGATCATTCAAGTCCCATTAGATTATGTGGAACAGCCTGTACAATTCTTAATGTGGCGTCTAACTGGAATCGGTATTATAGGCGTTCTACTAGTTATTTTGGTCGGTTCTTGGTTTGCTTCCAGCATATCCCGACCCATTATTAACCTCAAGGAAATATTTAAGAGAGGCGCAGAGGGCGATCTTACCATACGGGCCGATGTGAAAAGTACTGACGAAATATCCCAAACAAAAGAGTACTTCAACAGAATGATGGACAAGATTGGCACCATGACTTATTATGACCCCTTAACAGGTCTACCCAATCACGAATTCTTCCTAGATCAGTTACAGGCCGCTCTCAATGCTCAGAATACTATCATCCTCATGCTGGTAGGAGTCACCAACTTTACTGAGGTCAAGCATGTGTTAGGCACAGAGTTGGCTCAAGAAGTCTTGGTTAAGACAGCGGAACGTATTCGAGCACTCGATTACGAACATCTAATTGCAGCTCGTACCGCCGATTCTGAATTCGGAATTATGATCCCCGCTCTATCACAAGAAGGTTTACAGACAATTATGGATATTAACGACCAGCTGCGCCAATTTCTACATATTGGTCCCAATAACGTAAGGGTAGAGCTGAACGTGGGAGTAGCAATTTCTGATGAAGAACATCTGCAGGCTCAAGATCTGATGCAGCATGCACAAACAGCACTTTATGAAGCGGAACATTCTACCAACGGCAATTATCGACTCTATGATCCAGTGACCCATGATGCGTTGGTTGAGAAAATCCGTCTTCAAACAGAACTAAACTCGGCCATAATTAATCAGCAATTAACAGTACATTACCAGCCCGTAGTCGATCTTACCTCAGGCCAAGTAGTAGGCAAAGAGGCCTTGGTTCGTTGGGCACATCCTCAACGAGGACTGCTATCGCCTGGTAGTTTTATCCCAATGGCAGAACAAAGTGAACTTATTAATGAAATCGGAGCATATGTACTGCAAATGGCTTGTCTTCATCATTACAAGTGGGTGAAGAAGCATCACAGACCGGGTTGGGTATCAGTAAACATCTCTGCCAATCACTTCCGTTCTCCCCAATTTCCTGAATTGGTTCAATCGACCCTAAAGGAATACAAGCTGCCAGCTTCTTTTCTCAGAATAGAGATTACAGAAGATGCTATGCTGGCCAATACTGCAGATGTTTTGCGAACACTGACAATACTCCGGGATATGGGTATTCGCATCGCTATTGATGATTTTGGCACTGCCTATTCTTCTTTGGAATACCTTACTAAGTTCGCAGTAGATACCCTTAAAATCGACAAAACGTTTATTGACACGCTAGATACAGATCCACGAACAGAAGGTCTTGTTCGTTCTATGATTGCCATGGGACATAACCTGGCCATGGAAGTTATTGCAGAAGGTGTGGAGCGCTGCGGTCAGCTCCAAATACTGCAGAACATGGGCTGTTCTGCTGCACAGGGCTTTTATTTCAGCCGCCCTGTACCGTGGGAAGAATACCCGGCAGTGGTCCTTGAGACGAATGAACTCTTCAAAAGACAGAGAGGTGGATCCCATGGAGCCTAAACGAGACTCTTTTCTCCGAAGAAAGACTACGAAGTTTTTCAAACTCCACAGTCAGCCACTGCGTCCGAAACAGGCTGCTCTAAAAATCGCCTTAATTTATGCTGCTTGTGGTCTATTGTGGATCCTTTTTTCTGATGCTGTAACAAACCTTTTCATTTCCAAACCTGAAACCCTGACCTTTGTTAGTATGATTAAGGGTTGGATATATGTTTTGATAACAGGTATTATCATCTACTTACTAACGTCGGCCGCTCTTGAAGAAGCGAGACAGGCAGAGATTCGCCGCATTAGAAGCTATACAGAGCTAGAAAATGTTTATACACGCTTAGCCGAATCTGAACATGAACTGAGAAAACGACTGCAGTCGCTGGAGGAAAGCCAGAAGAAATACCGGCTTGTAAGCGAAGCAACTAATGATGGCATCTGGGAACAGACTGGAGATCAAGTAAGTTTTTCTGATCGGTGGTATGCCATTACAGGTTACGAACCGGGGGAAATCCAAACAATCCAGCAGTGGATTTCCCTTATTCATCCTAATGACAAGAACAATGTAATCCGTATACGAAAAGAAGCTGCAGCCATGCAGAAAGATGCCTTTGATTATGAATACAG
>JAAYRO010000063.1 GCA_012518735.1 Bacillota bacterium | reverse complement strand
GCTAAGATAAGTCCTCCTGATTCCATTCCTGAAGCTAGGGGAAGACCGCCAATTGCTGCCTGCACTGTTGCTTTGGGCAAATAGGCAATCATGCAGAAAACCCGCTCTTTGTGATTGAGCTCGGTTCCCATTGTGGCCACCCACACACCTATACTCCGACCTACTAGACCTATGAGAATAACTGCTAAACCTAACAGTCCTCCCTTGATAGCCACATGAATATTCACTTCCGCACCTACCAGAGCAAATAGAATTACCTGTGCAAACACCCAAACCCGAGCAAGTTTAGCAGAGAACTGCTGTGCCGAACTCTCTCTCTTTTCCAAAATCACAAAACCCATGGCCATCACCCCTAGTAAACTAGCAATTTCATGAGCCTGACCAAATTCATAAAACAGCATCGCGGCAGCCAAGGTTAATAAGAGTTTTTCTGTATTACGAGTCTCCAGTTTCTTAAAGTCAAAAAGTCTCAACAATACGGCACCTATAACAAGACCCCCAAGAATGCCTGCACAAATGCTCCATGGTATATGAGCTAAAGCCCTAACTGGGTTTACAGTATTATCAACAGCCAAATTAAGGAAAACCCCAAAAAGGGTAATGGCAAACACATCATCTACCGCTGCTCCTCCTAAGATAAGAGTAGGAATCTGCTTATTTGTCCCATAACCTTCCTCCTGCAGAGCCAGCATCTCCGGCACAACTACCGCCGGCGAAACTGCAGCTAGAATAAAGCCTAATGTACCGGCCTCCGCCCAGCTGAAATTAAGTATCCATCGGGAGACAATCATTACTACAGTTCCTTCAAAAAGACAGGGGATTGCACTTAAACGTATAGCTGCCCTACCTACCTTCGTCAGCTCACTTCGATTCAGCCCTAAACCAGCTCGAAGCAAAATTAGAATCAAAGCGAGAGCGCGAAGTTCAAGAGAAATATGGAGCAGATCTGAATCTAATAAAGCCAGACCATAGGGACCCAATACAATCCCTGCCATAAGCATACCTACAAGCCCTGGTAAATGGAAAGCTTCCATAATCTTACCAGCAACAAAGCCCACAACCAATAACAACGCCAAACTTCCTAACATTCCCACCCTATCGTCTCCTTCAAAAAAATAGGCCTCTACAAATGATCAACAAACCATCATTCGTAGAAGCCATTGGCACTAAATGCAGTTTAGGACAACCCTAGGCGAGCTTCACCGCCTCACACAGCATTTATCTAGAGACTTATTCTTTATTCTCTCCTCAACTCCTGCTCATCTACTCGTAAAACGGCTCCAAATTCATCCCTGCCTTTGTTAGCTGCTGCGGCTGCCTGGTTTTGTAATCGGTACCTTATTCAAACAGAGAGGGCACTCTGTTGGGTTATAGGTCTCAATGTCTACGCTCATAAGAGATGCAAATGGAACACCGAAATCTACATTTCCTCCACTTCGATCTACAATGGCAGCCACACCTTGAATCTTACAACCTGCATCGTGCACAATCTCTAAGACCTCTCGAACTGAACCACCTGTTGTAACCACATCTTCTACCACCAAAACATCCTCTGTGGGAGACAGGTTAAAACCCCGCCGCAGTGTCATTACTCCATCCTGCCTTTCAGCAAAAATGAACCGGCAGCCCAAAGCACGTGCCAATTCATAGCCTGCGTTAATGCCTCCAATGGCAGGAGCAACCACGATATCGATTGATTCTGGCAGTCGTGGTAAAAGCTCCTGTATGACCTGAGCGGCCAAGAGAGGATGTTCAAAGAGGGTCGCGCACTGCATATATTGGGCAGAATGGCGCCCCGAAGTTAGTTTGAAATGACCCGTCTGCAGTACACCCATTTCTTGAAACAAGTCTAGAAGCTCCTGATTTGTCATGAAGCCACCTCTATTTCTCTTAAAATATCGTTGAATGCCTGTTGAGGATCGGGACTGGCAAGAATGGGCCTCCCTATAACCAAATAATCACTACCGGCCTGAACTGCTTCCTTTGGGGTCATGGTCCTTTTTTGATCCTGACTGTGACTTCCATGTGGACGAACACCTGGAGTTACAGCTAAGAACGATGGGCCAAAGGCTGTCTTTATCATGCTTACTTCATTAGGTGAACAGACAACACCGTGTAAACCAGCTTGTTTAGCAAGGTTGGCGTAGTGTAGAACGCAATCTTCTACCGTTCCTTCAATGCCCAGTTGTTCATTAAGTACAGTTTGATCGATTGATGTGAGCTGAGTGACACCGATTAACTTTGTATCACCCACAACCGCGTCGCGAGCCCGTTTCATCATCTCCAAACCACCTGCGCAGTGCAGATTGAGAAGATCGCAGCCAAGCTTACTCAGGCTTTTAATGGCGCCATATGCAGTATTGGGTATATCATGTATTTTCAGATCTAAAAACACCCTAAGACCCCGGTCTTTTAACATGGTTACTAGCCCAGGTCCTGTACTGTAGAATAATTCCATACCTACTTTTACAAAACGAACATCTGGAAGCATATCCAGCACCTCCAGCACTTCTTCTCTGCTCTGCAGATCGAGAGCTGCAATAATTTTCTCAGCACTTGTCACAAAGCACACCCCCTAATTTCCTCAAGATCTTTAATTCCCTCTCGCACCATGAACTCTTCAATTTCTTTTATAATTTGAAGGCAGGCATACGGATTGGTGAAATTAGCTGTACCAACCATTACAGCTGCAGCACCAGCCATAATAAACTCTACAGCATCTTCGCCGCTGTAAATGCCGCCCATCCCAATAATAGGAAGCTGTACCACTTGAGCCACTTCATACACCATCCGCACTGCAACAGGTTTAACAGCTGGACCAGAAAGACCCCCTCTCTTGTTAGCTAAAACGGGCTTTCTAGTCTTTAAGTCGATCTTCATTCCAATTAAGGTGTTAATCAAGCTGATACCATCGGCCCCACCATCTTCTGCAGCCAACGCTAAGTCCTGAATACTGGTTACATTAGGTGATAGCTTTACAAAAAGTGGGATAGAGCAGTGTTTTCTAACAGCTGCCACCAAATCCTTTAGAATCCGTGGTTCCACCCCAAATGCTAATCCTCCCAGCTCCACATTGGGACACGACACATTCAATTCAATGGCTTGGGCCAGCCCTGAATTGGATATTCGCCTTACTACTTCGCAGTATTCGTCCACCGTATCCCCTGCAGCGTTTACAATAATCGGTACATTTCGCTCTGCCAACCAAGGCAGTTCAGAAGAAAGTACTTTATCCACACCTGGATTGGCCAGCCCTATAGCATTCAACATCCCACCTGTCACTTCTGTAACTCGAGGTGTGGGATTTCCTAAACGAGGATGCAGTGTGGTAGCTTTTACAACCACAGCTCCCAGTTGATTTAAGTGATAATACTCCCCATATTCCCGTCCAAAGCCAAAACAACCCGATGCTGGCATAACAGGATTTTTCAGATGTAAACCGGCTAGTTCCACTGCTAAATTCGGTTTATTAGTCGTATGACTCATAAGGCCACCTCTTCCCAAGAAAAAACAGGTCCGTCTTTACAGATACGCTTTGTTTCTTGAAAGTCTGCTGTATGACAAGTGCAGCCATGACAGGCACCTACACCACAGGCCATGTGTTCTTCTAGTGATACATAGCCCTTTATGGGTACCTTATCAAAGTGCTGTTTTAAAGCTCTGAGCATGGGTTTAGGACCACATGTATAGAGATAATCCCAGATTTGATCGTTTGGAATCGCATCTGTAACATAACCCTTGATTCCACTAGAACCATCCTCAGTCGCAACCCGTACCCTGCCAAGTTGGCGGAATTCATCTTCCCAGAAACAGTCTGATCCACTTCCGAACCCCAGAATTATATCCACTTGTTCTGTCAGCTTACGAACTTCTCTTGCCAGCTCATAAAGGGGTGGCACTCCAACACCACCACCTACAATCAGTACCCTTGCACCTTCTTTAGGCAGGGGAAATCCCCTTCCCAAAGGCCCTAATGCATCCAGCTGATCACCAACCTCTCGCTCACTCAACCACTTTGTCCCTGATCCCACCACTCGAAAGACAATAGTGAGGCTTGGGGTATCTCGATCCACAGCCCCAATACTGATTGGACGGCGCAGGACATGTTCGTGAGACTCTCCAACGCGAATATTGATGAACTGACCTGGTCTAATAGGTTTGACTAACATTGGACCAGTTAATTCCATTTCCCAAATGTCCCCTGTAAGATTGGTGTTTTTTATTACATCAAGTATCATTCATATCTCCTTCCTGCTAGAAGAGGCTGAACCCATAAGGCCTGATCCTCAACCACCCTTACATACGCCTGCACCGTATCTAATGCGGTAAAACACAACACGCCGTTTTCAGCAGCACTTGTTCGAATTCGAAACCCATCTCGATGAGGCTGCTTGCCTTTGGTGTAAGTGTTAACAACCATATCTACTTCTCGGTTTTGAATCAGTTCTAGTATTTCATTTGATTCGTCCAGTTTAGGCACAACCTGACATAAAATACCTTCTTTTTTTAGAACCTTCGCAGTTCCTATAGTGCAGATAAGTTCCATCCCCAGCTGACTTAACTGATGAGCTAATGGCACTACCTCTTTTTTATCTTTGTCGGCAACAGTAATAAGAGCCTGTCCTATCCTTGGCATTGGGACATTGGCCCCAAGGAAACCCTTATAAAGTGCCTTAACTAACGTTCTATCCCGTCCCATAACTTCACCGGTAGACTTCATTTCTGGCCCCAAGGTAACTTCCATCCCTTTTAGCTTGGCAAAGGAAAACACCGGTACCTTAACTGCCACTGTGTTCCAATCCCTTTCCAAGAGCCCTAAGTATCCCAAATCAGTAAGGGTTTCTCCTAAACTAACTTGTACAGCTAATCTTGGAAGAGGAATTCCCGTCACTTTGCTTAAGAAAGGCACTGTCCGCGAGGAGCGGGGGTTTACTTCTAACACGTAAAGGGTTTCCTCAGAAATGACAAACTGGATGTTGATAAAACCCTTGACTTGAAAGTGCTGCCCAATCAGCCTAGTGCATTCATACACCTGCTGAATCATGTCATCCGTTAAGGATTGGGCGGGGAAAACCGCGATAGAATCACCCGAATGAACACCAGCCCGTTCTAAATGTTCCATAATCCCAGGCAGAAAAACATTTTCCCCGTCACAGATAGCATCCACTTCAATTTCTATTCCTGGAACGTAATTGTCAATGAGCAATGGATAGCCACTTATATCTGAATATTCTTTGAGATATTCATACAGCTCTTCTTTATTATTAATCACTTCCATGCCCCGTCCCCCTAGAACATACGAGGGTCGAATTACCACCGGATAGGCAAGCTGGTCAGCTAAATCTACGGCCTCTTGTTTTGTATCAGCTGTTCGACCTTTGGGACGGTGGATATTGAGTTTTTCTAAAGCTTCATCAAATTGATGCCTGTCTTCCATACCAGCAGTGCTGCCTGCAGATGTTCCAAAGATGGAAACGCCCTGTTCTTCTAGAAAATCTGCGAGATTGATGGCTGTCTGCCCACCAAACTGAACCAGCACACCAAGGGGCTTCTCATACTGAATAACCTCCCAAACGTCTTCTTCTGTGAGAGGTTCGAAATATAAGTGCTGAGAAACAGTACTGTCGGTAGAAACGGTCTCTGGATTATTGTTAATGATGATAGATTCATACCCCATATTACGTAGAGTCCAAGCAGCATGAACTGTTGAAAAATCAAATTCGATTCCCTGCCCAATCCTAATAGGTCCAGAGCCAAGAACAACGATTTTTCTTTCACTTGGTTGAGATATATTCTTATGAGATACGTCTTTATCATAACTGGAATAGTAAAATGATCCTTCCGTTGTTTTGATGGAATAGTAGGTAGGTTTAATTCCGTTGGTTTGTCTTACACTGCGGATATCTTTGGTTGTTAAGCCGCAGGATCGTCCAATATCCTCATCACTAAAGCCTAACTGCTTAGCTCGGAGTAACTGAGCTGGGTCTAAGGGATTCATCGTCCTCATTTGTTCATAGGTATCTACCAGGTCTTTTATGATGATGAGGAAATAAGTCTTAATGCCGGTTAAGGCATGGATTTGAGCTGTACTCATACCCCGGTACAGGGCTTCAACGATTAAGAACAACCGTTCATCATCGGCAGAGCGAAGCCGTTTTTCTAATTCAACCTCAGGCAGATGGTGAAAAGGGAAGTGAAACAGCGACTGCCAATGCAATTCTAAAGAGCGAACTGCCTTTTGAAGCGATTCGGCAAAGGTGCGTCCAACAGCCATTACCTCCCCAGTGGACTTCATCTGCGTACCCAACCTTCGATCAGCTGTTGGGAACTTATCAAAGGGCCAGCGGGGGAGTTTAGTTACTACATAATCCACCATGGGCCGTTCATCAGCATGAAGATGGGTAAGAGATAGTCCAAGGGCCAGTTTTGCAGCAACTTTAGCTATAGGAAAGCCTGTTGCCTTCGAAGCAAGGGCCGAAGAACGGCTCACTCGGGGATTCACTTCGATAACGTAGTATTGATCCGTTTCCGTATCTAGCGCGAACTGCACATTACAGCTTCCCACTACCTTTAAGCCGTTCACAATTTTCAAAGCAGCTTCTTCTAACATTTCACGTTGAGAGAATGAAAGAGTCTGGCACGGTGCCACTACAATACTATCTCCGGTGTGGATTCCTACTGGGTCTAGATTTTCTAAATCACATACAATAACAGCATTTCCCTGTTGGTCCCGGAGTACTTCGTATTCTACTTCTGTAAGACCACCAATACTCTGCTCCAATAGGACTTGTCCAATGGGGCTTAAGCGAATCCCCGCTGTAACCTGTTTCCGAAGCTCCTCTAATGTGGCCGCGATACCTCCCCCTGTACCTCCCAGAGTATAAGCAGGGCGGACAACGAGAGGTAGACCTATTTCATGAGCAAAGGCTTCAGCATCATCCAAATGCTCTATTATGACACTCTTGGCCGTTGGCTGCTGGAGTTTCTGCATAAAGTCGCGAAATGCCCGCCGATCTTCCGCCAGCCTAATGGTGGAAATATCTGTACCTAGAAGGGGAATGCCCCACTTAGTCAAGATCCCCCGTTTCTCTAACTCTACAGCAAGATTCAAGCCTGTCTGACCACCCATGGTCCCTAAGATAGCGTCTGGTCTTTCCTGCTGAATGATCCTTTCCACAACCTCACAGGTTAAAGGCTCAATATAGACCCGTTCTCCAATCTGTGGATCAGTCATAATTGTAGCTGGATTGCTGTTTAAAAGAATAACTTCTATCCCTTCTTCCCGCAGGGCTTGACACGCCTGTGTCCCAGCGTAATCAAATTCCGCAGCCTGACCAATCTCGATTGGACCAGCTCCTAAAACTAACACCCGCCGTCCCACTGATATCGTTCCTCCCCGTCTACTAAGGTTAAAATGGGCCACCCTTTAAGCACCTCTCCTACAAATGGCGAATTGGTTCCTTTACTAAAAAAGCCCCTTTCACCCACTCTTCGTTTCTGATTAAGATTAATAACAACAATGTCCCCAGCCTCTCCTTCAGTTAAATCACGAAACTCGCCTGAAATGACAGCCGGTGCTGTTGTAAGACAGTAAAGAAGCCTCTCCAAAGGCAGTGCGTTTGTTTGAACTAAACGAGTGTACAATATTGGAAAGGCCGTTTCTAATCCCGTTACTCCAAAAGGCGAATTTGGAGTAAGGGCACCTTCTTTTTCTCTACCGTGTGGAGCGTGATCCGTAGCAATGATATCGATTATTCCTAAACGAAGTCCTTCAACCAATGCTTCCCGATGGAAGCCGCTGCGAAGAGGAGGTTTCATCTGAAAATGACCTTGAGGCTCTTGAATATCATCGTATGTCAAGACCAAGTGATGGGGTGTTACTTCTGCAGTTACAGGCAGCCCTTGCCCTTTCGCTTTTCTGATCATGTCCACCGATTGAAAGCAGCTGAGGTGAGCAGCATGATACGCACAGCCTGTTTTTGCCACTGCATCTAGATCTCTTCTCAGCATATGGTACTCCGATTCAGCTGGTATGGCCTGATGGAAAAGGCCAGACCTAACTAGAGACTTATCCTCAAGATGATTGATTAAAACACCATGGACCTCTCTCAATCTTTCCATCGCTTGAATTACCAAATTCGTGTCAAGGGGCTCACCATCATCGGAGAAAAATCGCACCCCAACATCACGCAATGCTGCATAATCAACCAACTCTTTTCCTGCCCGTGCTTTTGTTAAGGCTCCAATGGGTCGTACCTTAACAACGGCAGATGCTGAAATCTGTTTTTGAAACTCAATGAACCTTTCCACAGAATCTAGAGGGGGATTCGTGTTCGGCATGGCATAAACGGAGGTGAAACCGCCTGCAGCTGCAGCTTGCGTACCTGTGGTAATAGTTTCTTTTTCAGTAAAACCTGGCTCCCTTAAATGAACATGGAGGTCAATGAAGCCTCGGCTGATAATGGAATCGTGTGCTGAAAAGTCCTTGATTGGCTCTGAAAAACCTTTTCGTAACCGCTGGGCCTTGCTTCCGAACGCGGCAATCTTTCCATTAAGAATCAATACATCTTCCTGTCTCAGCTCATTCTTCCGATACACCAGTCCGTTATGCAGATACCAGTTTTTCATCACTGCCTCCTTGTAAACACCAATCAAGAACAGCCATCCGTACAGCTACGCCATTTTTTACCTGTGTCAGAATCTTACACCGCGGATCGGCCATGGCTTCATCGCAGATCTCTACATTCCGATTGACTGGACCGGGGTGCAAAATAATGGCATCTTTTCGCATCATGTTTAGTCTTGCCTTATTCAGCCCAAATCGGCCATGATAATCTGCAATTTCATAATGTTCAGCATGGCGCTCATGTTGGATCCGAAGCATCATTATTACATCTGACTGGGTAACTGCTTCGTCAAAATCAACCCATTCCACGTTTTCAATATGGGTTGTTTTGTAAGCTTCAGGACCAGCGAACTGAACAGTTACGCCCATCTTATGAAGGAGATAAACATTAGAGCGAGCGACTCTACTGTGAGCAATATCTCCAACAATGGTCACTGTTAACCCACTCAGACTGCCAAAATGCTGCTGCATAGTGAGAGCATCCAGCAGAGCCTGGGTAGGGTGTTCAAAGGTACCTGAACCAGCGTTTACCAGCGACATGTTAAGTTTTTCATTGACCAATAGTGCAGGCCAATCTCCTCCGTCGCGAATCACTGCCAGATCTACTCCTATAGCATCTATGGTCTGAAGCGTATCTATAACCGATTCTCCCTTATTGACACTGGACTGATCTATTGAGAAATCCAGAATCTCCATTCCCAGCCTCTGCGCGGCCATTTGGAATGACAGATGGGTACGGGTACTTGGTTCAAAAAATAGGTGAACGACAGAATATCCCTTCCTAGCATCTCCATGATAGTCAACAAACGACTGGGCATTCTGCAGCAGCCACTCGATTGTGTGCACATCTAACTGCTTAATACTGACTAGGGAAGCCATAATCAATCCTCCTCACTAGACCGTACAGCGAATATAAAGATATCAAAAGAGGCTTCTACCGGTTGGTAGAAGCCTCTATCGCGCGCGTCAAAACGGGCACAGAAATGCTGTCTTTATATAGGCGTCCTTCCCAACCTCTCTGGATTGGTTTAAAGGTCTTAGTTTCTATTTGTATTGGGTTTAGTTTAGCAGTTTCAGCAACGTCTGTCAAGCCTTATTAAAACTCTCTTCGAGTGTAGAACCTCACCGAAAGGGCATAGGACAAAACCTGCACCAATACGATGATTCCTACCAGAACTGCCCCTATGAATGCGGTACTAAACTCGCCTGCATCCAGGGCCGTAACCCATTCGGGTTTTACGGGAAAGAGCTTTGGCAGTATCTTCGGTAATAGTCCTATCAAGCCGAAGAAGGCAAAGAAGATAATGAAATTCACAGATTTGGAGCGCAGATAGCCTAACTTAAAAAACATAGGTAAATACACCGCTGAGACTAATCCTACACCAAATAAACCGCCTGCCACTCCCTCCCAAGTAATAGGAGACATTTCTCCCGAAAACCCAACTATGGAAGCAACTGTCTTAAACAACCAATAGCCAAGAACAGCCACCATCGCGTAAGCAATCAGCGAGACATACTTGGCCGCGACAATTTTCCAACGTGAAATGGGAATACTGTTCAACAAAACATCAGAGTTGTTCTTATCCTCCCAAGCACAACCAGCCATAAGAAACATGTAGGAGACAGCGACAATAATTGGTGTTACCTGATAATCCCCTGAATTTTGAAAAGCAATGGAGAAGATGAAGATGTATATGAACATGAAAAGAAACATCTTCTTCTGTAATAAAAAGTCTTTTAATATTAATCGGAACATGCTGCATTCCCCCTTGTACAGTACAACATAATGTCCTCCAGTGATGGCCTTTCTAAAATAGCTCTTCCCGTCAGAAGTGGCTGCAGCTCTTCTTTATTCTTCACAAGGCCCTCAAACCCGAACTGATTTTCTCGATACCCAACAAGATACTTAGACAGCTCTGGACCGAGTAGACTCTTCTCTCCTTTAATCAGGGCGTGACTCTCTAACAAATCATCCTTACCCATACTGAACAGGATCTTGCCTTCATGAATGAGAGTAATATAATCAGCAATCCGATCTAAGTCGGAAGTAATATGGGTGGAAAACAATACGGAGCACTTTTCATCTTGAATTACTTCGGACAAAATCCCCAGAAAATCACTGCGAATTAGGGGATCCAAACCCGATGTGGGCTCATCCATAAGCAAAAGCTCTGCATGATGGGAAAGGGCAATCGCTAGCGAAAACTTCATTTTCATCCCTTTGGACAGATCCTTAATTTTCTGATTTTCCGGAAGTTCAAAATCCTTAATGAGCCGCTTGTAGACACTGTCATCCCAATCTTGATAAAAGGGAGCGATAATGGTCTTCATCTCTTTAATCGTCAATTCTTCATAGAAATGGTTTTCATCGTAAACAAATCCAATTCTGTTCTTGATCTCATGCTCATGTCTTAACAGATCCAAGCCAAAGACCCTAATTTCACCGCCATCCCGCCGCAGCAGGTTCATGATAAGTTTGATTGTGGTACTTTTCCCTGCTCCGTTAGCCCCAATAAAGCCCATAATGTAACCGGGCTTAAGAGTAAAACTAACATCTTTCAGTAAGAATTTCGGGAACTTCTTCGTTACACCTTGCAGCTCCAATATTGGCTCCATGAATTAATCATCCTCCACAAGTAAACTAAACACTGCTTTTAATTCCTCTCCACTGAGTCCCATTAACTTTCCCAACTCAATGGCTTCCTGCAGCTTACTCTCAACGATCTGCATTTTAGATTCCTGTATAACTTCTTCATTATAGTCCGCCACGTAAGACCCTTTGCTGGGAATGGTATTGATAAACCCACCTTTTTCCAATTCTTCATAGGCACGTTTTGTAGTAATAACACTAATGCGGAGCTCTTTAGCCAGTTTTCGAATTGATGGTAGAGGGTCCCCAGGGCTCAGCTCCCCCCGGAGAATGGCACCCTTAATCTGACCTGAAATCTGTTCATAAATGGGTTCATCTCCGCTGCTGGAAATAATAATATTAATTGCCCATCACCCCACATTCCGTACATATACAGTATATACAGTATGCACAGTGATTGTCAAGAATTTTATTTAAAAAAGACCTTCAGTTACGAAGGTCCTACAGTGTATGTATATCCTCATTTCGGAAAAGCTACCCCTAGGGGGATAGACTATGGACAGACATATAAAGTATGGTGGAGTGCGTTTTGTAAACAACGCTTCTCCTGAAGAGATCAATAACTTCGTCAGAAACTTACCTGAACACCAGAAAGATTCCTTGTTTGAAGTGGTAAGACTGCTAGATCAAGAAGGGCTTATTACCCTGATAGACGGAGACAATACAACAGTCGACAAGAACATGGAGGAGTTTATGATTCCTAACAATGGAGACGGTCACTGAGCCTGACTTGCAGGAATGACTATGGAAATTCTAGTTCCTAGATCTTCTCGACTTAATACTTCCATATAGCCACCATGGCGTTCGGCAATCCACTTTGCAATGGACAACCCCAAACCGGTTCCACCAGTGGCCCGGGCCCGAGACTCATCTGCTCGATAAAATCTGTCAAAGACATGGGGCACCGCCTCTGGGGGAATACCGATTCCCTCATCCTGCACCGTTAGACGAGCATAATCATTGTTTCTATCGACCTTAATCAGAATTCGACCCCCAACTGGAGTGTATTTCATCGCGTTATCAATAAGGATCCGGCTTGCCTGTTTCATAAGTCCCATGTCTGCTAAAACAAACACCGAACTGGTCTGAAGTTCATATTCATGGCCCGGATCGATCATCTTGGTTTCTCCATAAACTGTCTCTGCTAAACTTCCTAGATCAAAACGTACTGCCTGGAGGCGCATAGTATTATTATCTCCCCGAGCTAGAAATAGAAGCTGCTCAATAAGCTCCTTCATATTTGCTGCTTCATCCTTTATGGCATCGATAGACTCCTGCAGGGCTTGTTCGTCATGCTTCCCCCATCGATCAAGAAGATTGGCGTAACCCTGAATCGCAGCGATTGGTGTCCGCAGTTCATGGGAAGCATCAGAGACAAAGCGTGCCTGAGAACGATAGGACGCGTTAATTCTGTCCAGCATACTGTTAATGGCTGTTGCTAGATTCTTCAGTTCATCCTGTGTTGCATCTAACTCAATACGAGTATCTAATCGAGCCGCGTTAATCTCATCAAGTGTTCCTGCTAACGCTTCCATTTCGTCCACCGTATAGGGACCCTCTGTAGAGGAAAGGGTCTGTGCCTTTTCAGCAAGATCAGCAATTGGCCGCAATGTCTCCCGAATCATATCCGCTCTTGCTGGAATACTCCGCAGTAACATAATAAATTGGATAATGAGCAGAACAACTAATACAGTCTTAAAAACCTTAACCATAGGCTCCAGCTGCACCACAATAGTATAGGGCAGCCCATCAATTAAGAGATCAACACGATACTGAAGAGAATCTAGAAATTCATACAAAGAAACGTCTTCAGTATTCTGAAGTACAATCATGCGAGTTCCTTCCACCGTTGGTGAAGAAAAGACAGCGCTCAGAAACTCTGGAATTGGCAGCCCCACTTTTTCTCCAGTGGAGGGACTGACCTCAACCTCTGAGAAAGATGACCAATAATGTGTAGAATCCCAGTCTTGTTCTTGAACCATATCGACACTGTGGGATACAATGCGTTCTGAATGATTGATTGCTGCAATAGTAAACGCCGTACATAAAGAAAAGTTGAGTACCAAAAACACGCCTAAGAGACGAAACCAAAGCTGAATGTTAAGCTTAGAAGCAATCGAAAACCCTATTGTACCGCGGACACGCTCAGTTGAAGTTGTTGAAGAAGTCCTTGAATTATTCTCCATCACGAATCACATACCCTACACCACGAACTGTAGAGATTACTTTTATCCCAAATACTTCATCGATTTTTCCCCGCAAAAAACGCACATATACATCAACTACATTTGTCTCCCCTTCAAAGTCAAAGCCCCAAACATTTTCTAGTAAGGTGTCGCGAGACAGAACCATTCCTTTATTCGCCATAAGATACTCAAGCAAATCAAATTCCCGTTTTGTTAGATCAACAGCTGTTCCCCTAACGGTTACGGTCCGCCTGCCTGGATCCAGCTCCAACTCACCAATGGAAAGAATGGCGTTTTCCTGAGGTGAAGTCTTTCTTAGTGCAGTACGAATACGGGCCAGAAGCTCCTCAATCGCGAAGGGCTTTGTTATGTAATCATCAGCACCGCTATCTAATCCTGAAACTTTGTCAACAATACTGTCTCTGGCCGTCAGCATAATAACAGGTACTGATTTGGTGCGGCGTAGTCGCCTAAGCACTTCCATGCCGTTCAGTCCAGGCAGCATAATATCGAGTAAAATGAGATCAAACTCACCGTTTTCAGCTGCGGCAAGGCCTATTCTACCATCAAAGGCTTTTGTTACCTCGTATCCCTCATAATTTAGCTCCATCTCTATAAACCGCGCGAATTTCTCTTCATCTTCAATAATCAGTATTCTGGCACCCATGGAACACCACCTCTTCCATTTCTCCCTGCCTAAGGGCTGGTGACCCAGCCCCCAAACCTATTTACCGTCCATATCAACACCAACAAAGCGATAATGGAAACCAAAAAACAATCCGATGATAATGAGAGGCAGTGTAATCCATGGAGCAAATATTACGAGCAGTACCAGCACTGTTACGGGAAACTTAGCCATACTCTCCTGTTCTTTGAGTACTTCAAAACTGGTACTATTCCCCTTATTAATGATCTGGACACAAGACCTCCATAACTTATCCAGTCCCTCAGAGAAACTTCCACCTGTACTCTCCTGCTCCTCTTGAGATTGTTCATCCTGTTCACTCTGATATACCCGTTCGCTGCTGTAATATCCACCACCACTAGGTGCATGTACTTTGCCCTGCTTTTCTAGGGAAATCAGTGCCTCAAGGAGATCACCATTGGCCCCTTCCAATGCATCCTTAGCTTCAGAGTAACTGACGTTTGCCCGTTCCCGCAGTTTTTCAATCTGTTCTAAATTGGTCATGTTCATACCCCTTTTCACATTCATTATGATCGCATTGTAACAGGAAGGGCTTTAAGGACAATTTGACGAGCATTAAAATCAGATTAAAACCAAAAGGGCAAAGAAGCCGCGAAAATTAATCCGTGGCTTCTTGAGTAGAATATGATTCTCTTAGAATGGAAAATCGTAATCCAAATCTAGCTCCTCTAGGAGAGAATTAATGTCTTTCTGCAGACTCTCACCAATAGGAATACCATTCTTTTCCCGCTCCAATTTGGTCAGATACTCTTTTTCGCCTGCCGTGTAGATTCGATCACGGCCAGGTGCTTTCTTAGAGGCACGAAGCTCTCGTAAGATATCGCCCGTTGTCTTTTTGAAAGAATCTAGTTCAGTAAATGCAGAAATGTCAATGGCAATAAAGAAATGACCCAGCGCGTGTGGAACCTTCTTACCATCCTTCATTCCAGACAAAGCATGTAGGAAAGCGCCACCCTGCAGAGCTGCAGAAAGGATTTCTACAACAGTAGCATATCCATATCCCTTATGACTGCCTGTTTCTTCCGTTAATCCACCTAAGGGAGTAAGGGCAGCTTTTCCAGTTGAAAGATCCTTTAGGATTTGATGTGTATCAGTCCGAGCCGTTCCATCATTCCCAATTACCCAGCCTGCAGGAACTTCCTTGTCATGGCGTGCATACACTTCTATTCTGCCTCGTTGAGCCGTAGATGTTGCGCAGTCGAGGAAGAAAGGGAATTCTTCGTCACTGGGCATTGTAAAGGTTAATGGATTCGTGCCAAGCATATTTTCTACTCCAAACGTAGGTGCAATGGATGGACGAGCATTTGTACCGCTGATTCCAATCATGCCTTCGTTTGCCGCCATTAGTGTATAATAACCAGCAATTCCGTAATGGCTGGAGTTGCGAACAGCTACCATTCCCATGCCGTACTCTTTAGCCTTGGCAATAGCCATTTCCATCGAGCGCTTGGAGATAACGTGCCCCATACCATGGTGCCCATCAACAACCGCTGTAGTTGGACCTTCCCGTAATACTTCCATTTTTGTAACAGGAGATAGAATACCGTCTTTAATGCGGTTGTAATAGATAGGTTTGAGGCGGCTTATTCCATGAGAGTCGATTCCTAATTTGTCTGCAGTAATTAATACGTCAGCGACGATATCTGCATCAGCTTTAGGAACTCCGACGCTCACCAACACATCTTTCATGAAATTTTCCAGCATTTCCGCGCTGACGCGTGGAACAGCATCAACTTTACTTTTTTCCATTCTAAATATCTCCTTTCCAATAGCCACATCGTACTTTCAAATTTCTCGTTCAATTCCCATATTCCTCTATGTTTCCCGTTCTTCCTACTAAGGGCAGAACCTTTTCGACAAACGACTAAGTAAAGCAATAGATTATATCCTTCTCTGAACCCTTAACCACTCGACCGTATCGCCAATAGTCTCTCCAAAAGGACGAACTGAATAACCAAGCTCATTACCTGCTTTTGCATGGGAGAAAACAGCATTACTTGATAGGGTATAAAGAGAATAAGGAGTATAGAGTGGTGGCTGTTTCAAAAGCTTATAATACAATTCAGAAAGAGGAGCTGTAAGTCTTGCGAACCACATGGGCAGGACTGCCTTGGGTTTCTCCTTTCCAGTAACTTCTTGAAGTAAGTCAAATACCTCTTGGATGGAGAAATATCGATTGGAAAGAATGTAGCATTCACCCTTTTTCCCCCTATGGCAGCATGCAATGACTCCATCGGCCACATCTCTTACATCTACAAAGTCATACCCTCCCTTGACTCCTGCAACGAGCCGTCCTTGACAGTAGTCTATAATCAGTTGGGTCATGTGCCCTCTTCCATAATCAAAGGGACCTACAATACCTGATGGATGCACAACTGACGCATCTAGGCCCAAAGAAGCCGCTTCTAAGACCAGAGCTGTTGCCTCTGCCTTTGTCTTAGCATAGGGGCCAATGATCTTTTGAGCATCAAAATCATGGATTTCCTTTATCACTTCCCCTTTTGGCAGCTCAGGAATGGCGTGAACTGAACTTACATACACAAGCTTACTTACTTTAAACTCACGACAAAGCCGCAGAATATTTTTTATTCCACCTACGTTAATGTCCTTCATCCGCTGATCATCCTTAGAAGCAATGGAAACAATGCCAGCAGAGTGAATCACAATGGCTTCTTTCCCCTCAACAGTAAAAAAAGGACGAAGAGAATCAATCTGGGATATGTCCCCACTAAAGATTTGAACCTCGTCTGGCAGCTCTTCAGCTAACGGATCGTTCGGTAGGACTAACGCCCGAACCGAGTTTCCCTGTGCAGCCAATTTCCGGACAATAACATTGCCTAAGTGACCTGTTGCTCCAGTGACCAAATAAGTGACATCCACCAATTCTCACCACCTTAATCACATTATAACATAAAAAAAGACCGCCACTGCGGTCTAAAATATTTATTCATGGTGGACCCAACAGGAATCGAACCTGCGACCTCTTGAATGCCATTCAAGCGCTCTCCCAACTGAGCTATGGGCCCACATATGGCACCCCCAACCGGATTCGAACCGGTGCCTTCGCCGTGAAAGGGCGGTGTCCTAGGCCGCTAGACGATGGGGGCATATGATTTTAATGGTGGTTCCTGCTGGAATCGAACCAGCGACCTCTGCCATGTCAAGGCAGCACTCTAACCAACTGAGCTAAGGAACCGAAAAAGTG